>NZ_JBSGXZ010000008.1:70861-289635 GCF_053610285.1 Lentzea sp. NPDC054927 | reverse complement strand
GACGAAAAGCGGGTCGAGTTGACACCCCTGCCTGGTTGCAGCAAGTGCTGAGGCACGACTCGTGACGGGGACCCGCCCGGCACGCTGTTACAAGCCAAGGACGCCTCGGCTTCGCCATCGGGTCGCCTCGCCTGCGGCATCGGCGTGGAGGCTGGGGTGCATTGGGTTTGGTGTTGGGTGAAATACTTGGGTGAACTTGTTGTGGTGAGAGGTGGGTTCAGTGCTGCGTGGAGATGTCGGGCTTGAGCTGGGCCAGCGGGTCGCGCTTGCGTTGCGCGACGCGTTGGACGTGGACATCACCGCCGAGGAAGCGCTGATCCGACCGTCCAACCGCGACGGTGTCGACTATCAGTGCAATGTGGCGATGAGTCTTGCGAAGAAGGTTGGGAAGAACCCTCGTGAGGTTGCGTCGCTGATCGTTGAGCACCTGGATGCGGCCGATGTTGTGGAGGCATCGGAGATCGCGGGGCCTGGGTTCATCAACCTTCGGTTGAAGCGGGAGTGGCTGGAGGTCGAGGCCGCGAAGCTGCTCGGGGATGAGCGGGTCGGGGTGCCTGTTGTCGAGAAGCCTCAGCGGATCGCGATTGACTACAGCAGTCCCAACGTGGCCAAGGAGATGCATGTTGGGCATCTTCGGTCGACGATCATCGGTGACGCGTTCTGCAAGTTGCTGACGTTTGCCGGGCATGAGGTCATTCCGCACAACCATCTTGGTGACTGGGGTACGCCGTTCGGGATGCTGATCGAGCATCTGACGGATGAAGGTCACGGGGCCGAGCATCAGATCGGTGACCTCAACGCGTTCTACCAGCAGGCTCGGGCCAAGTTCGACGCTGATCCGGAGTTCGCGGACCGGGCTCGGCGGCGGGTTGTGTTGTTGCAGGGTGGGGACGAGACCACGCTCAAGTTGTGGCATGAGCTGGTGGGGGAGTCGCAGCGGCACTTCAACCAGGTGTACGAGCTGTTGGGGATCGGGCTGACGGCTGAAGACAATTACGGGGAGAGCTTTTACAACCCGTATCTGGCGGACACGATCACCGAGTTGCAGCAGAAGGGGCTGGTCGAGACCAGCGACGGCGCGCTCTGTGTGTTTCCGCCCGGGTTCACGAACCGGGAAGGGGATCGGCTGCCGCTCATCATTCGGAAGAGTGATGGTGGGTACGGGTACGCCACGACGGACTTTGCGACGGCTCGGTACTGGGTGCGGGAGCGCAAGGTCGATCGGCTGATTTATGTGGTCGGGTCGCCTCAGGCTCAGCACTTCCAGATGATTTTCGCGACGTCCAAGCAGGCCGGGTGGCTGGATGACGCGCACACGGCGGTGCACACCGGGTTCGGCACGATTCTGGGGTCTGACGGCAAGACGATTCGGACGCGGGCCGGCGGGACGATCAAGTTGATCGACCTGTTGAACGAGGCCGTGGAGAACTCGTACAAGGTGATGCCCGAAACGTCCGAAGTGGAGGGTGCGGAGAAGGACGCGCTCGCCAGGACGATCGGGCTGGGTGCGGTCAAGTACGCGGATCTTTCCAACGACCGGGAGAAGGACTACGTCTTCACCTGGGAGAAGATGCTCGCGACCACTGGTGACACGTCGGTGTACATCCAGTACGCGAATGCCCGGATCCTGTCCATCGGGCGCAAGGTGGGGCGTGAGGCTCCCGCTGACGCGCCGTTGGTGTTGCAGGAGGCGGCTGAGCGGGACCTGGCGTTGAAGCTGCTGCAGCTGCCTGTGGCCGTTCAGGCGGCCATCGACGAGCTGGCGCCGCACAAGCTCACGAACTACCTGTTCGAGACGGCCACGGCGTTCTCGACGTTCTACAACAACTGCCCGGTGGCCACGGCGGAGAGCCAGGAGTTGCAGGACTCGCGGTTGCACCTGCTCACGCTCACGTCGCGGGTGCTCACGCTGGGGTTGTCCCTGCTGGGTATTGGGGCACCCGAACGGCTCTAACAGGTTTACCCCTGGTCAGACCACGGGTACGCAGTGATCGCAACTCTTCCGCCCAGCCATAGGGAGTCGCGATGACCTGCACCACCCGTTTGCCCAGGCCGGTGACCGAGGTATGGGACTGGCAGATGGAAGGGCTGTGCCGCGGCCAGAACAGCGCGGTCTTCTTCCACCCCGACAACGAGCGCGGTTACGCGCGAGCTGCTCGGGAGGAGAAGGCCAAGGCGATCTGTGCGACCTGCCCCGTGCTGGCGCAGTGCCGCGAGCACGCCCTCGACGCTCAGGAACCGTACGGCGTGTGGGGCGGCATGGGAGAGGACGAACGGCGTCAGATCATCGCCGCCACCCGGCGCCGGGTGCGGGTCGCGTCCTAGCGGCGTGATCCCAGCAGCGTGATCAGGTTGGGCGACGTGAGTGGTTTTGGCCGCATCGGCGACGAGCGCGGCGACCAAAACCACTCACGAAATCACTCCTCCAGCACGTCTCTCAGCTGACGCAGCGTCTTCGCGAGCAGCCGCGAGACGTGCATCTGCGAGATCCCCACCTTCTGCGCGATCTGCGTCTGCGTCATGTTGCCGAAGAACCGCATGATGACGATCTTCCGCTCCCGCTCGGGGAGCTTCTGCAGCAACGGGTGGAGAGCCTCCCGCTGCTCGATCATCGCGATCTCGGGGTCTTCCTCGCCGATGGTCGAACCCAGCGAGATCGACGAGTCCTCCGACATCAGCATGTCGTCCAAAGACGCGCTCTGGTAAGCGTTTCCGGCCGCGAGTCCTTCGTGGACCTCTTCGCGCGACAGTCCCAGGTGCTCGGCCAGCTCCGACGGTGTCGGTGCTCTGCCGAGGGACTGCGACAGCCGCGAGGTGCCCGCGTTGATCGCCAGGTGCAGCTCCTTGAGCCGCCTCGGCATCCGCACCGACCAGCTCGAGTCACGGAAGTACTTCCGGACCTCGCCCATGATCGTCGGCACCGCGAACGACAGGAAGTCGGAGCCGCGGTCCGGGTCGAAGCGGTCGACCGCGTTGATCAGGCCGACCGTCGCGACCTGCACCAGGTCCTCGTGCGGTTCGCCGCGGTGGCCGAACCGGCGGGCGATGTGCTGGGCGACCGGGAGGTGCTCGGTGACGAGCCGGTCCCGCAGCGTCTCCCGCAGCGGCCCCGCCGGGGTCGCCGCGAGCTCCGCGAACAGCGGGGCCAGGTGGTCGTAGTCACCGCCGGAGCGCTTGGGGGTCTCTTCGCGTTTCGGCGTCTCCTCCGGGGAGGTTTTGGTCGCCTCCTCCGAGCTCGTCACGCATCCACCGCCCCTGCCGAAGACTTCACGAGGCCGATGTGGACCACGAACCCTTCGGACTCCTCGACACTGGTCTCCACGGAGTCCACGAGCGCGGTCAGCACGCGCCAGCCGAAGCTGCCCTCGTCGGGCCCGGCAGCGGACTTGCCCGCGGTCTTCGCTCTCACGTGCACGGCGCCCTTGCCGTCCACCGCGAAGTGGCAGCTCAGGACCGCGTCATCGGCGGCCATCGTGATCAGCGTCGAGCACGTCTCGTCCACCGCGAGCTTCAGGTCCTCGATCGAGTCGAGGTCGAAGTCCTGTCGCATCGCGATGTCCGCGGCAACCGCGCGCACGATGGACAGCTGCGTGGGATCCGCGGCCATCCGCAGTTCGACCCCTGACAATTGCGTCACACCCACCTCGTAGTCCGTTCTGCTGAAGGCCGGCACGTCATTGCCGTACCCGAATCGATTTCGTTTCACACGTGTATTGGCATCGCGCCCAGGGAAGCCACCTGAGGCAAGGACCAACGGGAGGAGAGCTGTGCTGGCGCACGAGGACTTCCTGGCTCTCCGATTTCCCGCCGAAGCGCACGAGGTGGCGCCGGTGCGGCACCAGTTGCGCGAATGGCTGGAGGACAGCGAACTGTCCGAGGACGAGGCGGTGGATCTCGTTCTCGCGGTGAGCGAAGCGGTCAACAACTCCGTCGAACACGCCTACCCGGGCCCTGCCGAGGGCACCATCGAGGTCATGGCGCACATCGACCGGTACGGCGCCGTCCACGTCGACGTCACCGACCACGGCCAGTGGCGCGTCCCGCCACCCGCGCTCACCACGCGCGGCCGGGGTCTCCTGCTCATGAGGGAGAGCGTGGACGAAGTCGAGATCGACCGCACGGCGAGCGGCACGACCGTGCGACTCACCAGAGCGCGTGCGCCCGCGCCCGTTCCACGAGCAGCTCCGCCGGAATGTGAGGTGCACGTGTACGAGACCTCCTCCGGTGTCGTGGCCGTCGTGCGCGGGAACGTGCCGGTGTCGTCTGGGCCGTCACTGCGCCGGACACTCATCACGGCCGCGCGTGGCGGCAGCGTGCCGTTGACCGTCGACCTCAGCCGGCTCGGCGAAGACACAGGCGGTGTCGAGCATGCTCTGATCGCCGTCACCGAAGCACTGGAAGCGGCGGGGAACCGCCTCGCGGTCTGCTAGCCCAAGACTCCGGCTAGCTCAGTGCGGCGTCCACGGACTCGTGGATGCTGAACACCTCACCGAGACCGGTGGCCTCCAGCGGACGCGTCACGGCACGCGCCTTGGCCACGACCTTGAGAGCCGCCTCGTGTTGCGGCGCGAGCCTCGCGGCCTCCACGAGCACCGCCAAGCCGGCGGAACCGAGGAAGGTCACTCCGGTCATGTCCACCACGAAGGTGCCGCCGTCGGCCAGGCCGTTCACCAGGGCGTCGCGCAACGTCGGCGCGGACACCATGTCGACCTCACCGGAAACGGCGAGGACCGAGACACCGGCCGCCGGCTGTCGCACCGACAGCTCGATGGTCTGCTCCGCACGCGGGTCCTGCACAGTCACCGATGTACTCCCTCTCAGAACGCGGGGAGCCGCCACTGCAGCGGCCCCGATGCGGCTGCTGGCTCAACCGCTGCGGCCCCACCGTACGGGAGTGGCCGCTCTACAGGACAGATCGAGAAGTCCTTACCCAAACCGAGACATGCTCAAACGTTTTCGGTCACATCTTGATGGCGGTCCACAGTTTGTGCGCGGTGTCGAACGCGGCCTCCGGCGGTTCGACGACCCCGACCTCTTCGGCGCCGTCCTCCAGCGTCCCGCCGACGACGAGCACCAGTGCGGCGGCCAGGTGCCGCAGCTTCACGTTGGCGTTCTGACTGGTCCGCACGAGCAGCTCGAACGCGTCGCCCGGCGCGCACTGCCGTGCTCCCATCACCAGGCCCTTCGCCTGCTCGATGTAGCGGCGGTGCTGGACCATCCGGACCATCTGGTCGGCACGCAGGACCTCGCCCGCGCAGAACTCGATCACCGCCGCCGCGGTCGCGACGAGCGGCTCGATCTCCTCGATGGCCTGCAGATCGCTGACACGTGGCGAGTGGTCGAGGTAGACGGTCAGCACCACCGGCCCGCTGTCGCCCCAGCTGCCGGGCACCGCGACGACGTCCACGCCGCCGACCTGACCGGACACCTGCCGTTCGTGGCGGGAAGCCTCGACCAGCGGTCCCTCGCCACCGTCCAGCTGCGCCTGGTCCAGTTCGCCTGCCCGGCCCGCGGCTCGCAGCAGCTTGCCGTCCGGCCACACGCTGAGGCCCACGCCCACGCAGCCCTTGAGCTGCGAGCTGAGGTGGTCCATCAACCGCGAGATGAGCTCCGCACCGAATTTCACCTGCTCCACGCTGTGAGATTAGGCCCTGCCGATAGCGGGCGGACGCCGTGCGGTCATCGGTGTACGACGAACGGTTGCGTAGGCAAGCAACCCGCCATCTGTCGAGCTTCGGGTCCGAACAGCTCGGCGCGCCGATTGATCCAGTTAACGCTAAGGACCCAAACAGGACACGTGTTCTGAACCACAGTCCGACAGAATTCGTTTCCAGGGATAACGCCGGAGCCCCGGTGCGCGACATCCCTGATGTCACGGAGGGACTGAAATGAGAACCGCCATGGAGACCCAGCCGCAGCAGGCCGCAGAGATGCAGACCGGGCTGCCCACCACGCCGTGCAGCGTGGTGTGGAGCCGGGGTCACGCCTACGTGCTCGAGGGTTTCCGCGCTCGCTGGGTGGGGCGCGACGACCGGGGCCGTCCGCACGCCATCACCGGTGCCGAGATGCAGCGCCGGGGCTGGACGCTCTTCAAGACAGCCTGAGCCCGACCCGCAAAGAAACGAACGCCCGCACCACCCGCAACCAGTCGCACCGCGTGCCGTGACGCCATCCGGCAGCCCCTGCGCAGTCACTCGTTTAGAGTGCGGGTGTGCGTGATCCGGCTGATCGCCTGCTGACGATTCCGAACCTGCTCAGCGTGTTGCGGCTGGCCGGTGTTCCGCTCTTCCTGTACCTGTTGCTCGGACCCCGCGAAGACGGCTGGGCGCTGCTCATTCTCGTGTTCGCGGGATTCTCCGACTGGCTCGACGGCAAGCTCGCCCGCTGGCTCAACCAGATGAGCAACCTGGGCGCGCTGCTCGATCCCGCAGCCGACCGCCTCTACGTGTTCTGCACGCTGCTGGCGTTCGTGATCAGGGACATCGTGCCGCTCTGGATCGCCCTCGTCCTGGTCGGGCGAGAGGTCGTCGTCGGCATCTGCCTGCTGGTGCTGCGGCAACGGGGCTGGGGCCCGTTCGAGGTCACGTACCTGGGCAAGGCCGCGACCTTCAACCTGCTGTACGCCTTCCCCCTGCTGCTGCTCGCGCAGGGCGATTCGGCGTGGGCGCAGGTCGCCCAGCCGATCGCCTACGCGTTCACCGTCTGGGGCGGAGCGCTCTACCTGTGGTCGGCGCTTCAGTACGTCTACCAGTTCTTCCTGGCCCTGCGGGTCACTCCCGACAGGGCCGCGTGAAAAGATCACCCCATACAGGTTCAGCACGAGGAGCGCAGTCAGTTGATTCCCGAGGAGCTTCGCTACACCGAGGAACACGAGTGGGTCGCCAGCACGGGCGAGAACACCGTGCGGGTCGGCATCACCGACTACGCCCAGGAACAGCTCGGTGACGTCGTCTTCGTCCAGCTGCCCGAGGTCGGTCACACGGTCGCGGCCGGCGACACGTTCGGCGAGGTCGAGTCGACCAAGAGCGTGTCCGACCTCTACTCGCCGCTCGACGGTGAGGTCGTCGCCATCAACGACGCGTTGGTGCAGACGCCGGACTCGGTCAACACCGATCCGTACGGCGAGGGCTGGATGGTGGAGATCCGTCTGAACGACGCGGACGCGCTGGAAGGCCTGCTGGACGCGGAGGGCTACAAGGCCTTGGTGGAGAAGGAGTGACGTCGATCTTTCGCCGCCTCTTCGGCCGGAAGGGGAGCCGCGCTGAGGGTGGCGACCCGAACGCGATAGGTTTTACCGGAAGTGACGGATCCAGCAGCAGGAGGAGAGCTCAGGTGAGCACGAACGACGGCCCAGGCGTTCCGCCGGAGCAGTCCCCGGAGCGGACCTCCGTCTTCCGGGCGGACTTCCTCCAGGAGATGGAGGGCGGCGCCGAGGCGCCCGCCCAGGAGCCGGCCGTTGCCGGTGTAGACGCACTTCCCGCCGGTTCCGCGCTGCTCGTGGTGAAGCGCGGCCCGAACGCCGGTTCCCGGTTCTTGCTGGACCGCGACACGACGAGCGCGGGGCGCCACCCCGACAGCGACATCTTCCTGGACGACGTGACGGTCTCGCGCCGCCACGCCGAGTTCCGCCGGGAGAGCGGCGAGTTCGTCGTCATCGACGTGGGCAGCCTCAACGGCACCTACGTCAACCGCGAGCCGGTCGACCAGGCCGTCCTCGCGAACGGTGACGAGGTCCAGATCGGCAAGTTCCGTCTCGTCTTCCTGACGGGCCCAGGCTCCGCGGGAGCCTGACGCGTGACGGCCGGGCGGCCACAACGCGGGGTGCTCAGCATCGGGGCGGTGCTCTCACAGCTTCGTCCCGAGTTCCCCGACGTCACCATCTCCAAGATCCGCTTCCTGGAAGCGGAGGGGCTGGTCCGCCCGGCACGCACGGCCTCCGGCTACCGCCAGTTCTCCGTGGCGGACGTCGAGAGGCTGCGGTTCGTGCTGTCCGCACAACGTGACAGATACCTGCCGCTCAAGGTGATCCGCGAACAGCTCGACACCGCTCCCGCGGACTCCATTTCGGTGTCGCGGATCGATCTGCTTGCCCAGGCCGGAATCAGCGCGGAACAGCTGTCCCAGCTGGAACGCGACGGCCTGCTGCGCACCGGCCCCGGTGGCCGTTTCACCGTCGACGACCTCGCGACGCTCCGCACGATCCGGACGATGACCGGACTCGGCGTCGAGCGCGAGCAACTGCGCGCGGTCCGCGCGGCAGCGGATCACGAGGTGGTTGTGCTGAAGTCCTTCTCAGATCCCGAGACGGTTCGGGAATTGGCTGACCTGTTCACCTCGTTGCACACGTTGTTGGTGAGAGCGGGCCTGCGGCAATCATCTTGATCACGTTCTGCCCGCAACAATTGAGCACACGGCCCGCTTGGCGGGTAGCGTCGAACGCATACGCCGGGGGATGCTCGGAGGCGAAACCGGGTACTCCCCAACGAGTCAGAGGGAGGCGAGACCCGATGAGTGAGATGCGCGTCGTGGGCGTCCGGGTAGAGCTGCCCCAGAACCAGCCGATCCTTCTGCTGCGCGAAACCGAGGGCGAGCGGTACCTGCCGATCTGGATCGGGTCCGTCGAAGCCACGGCCATCGCACTCGAGCAACAGGGCGTCCGCCCGGCTCGGCCTCTCACCCACGACCTGCTGAAGGACGTCATCGGGGCGCTGGGACGCAACCTCGAACAGGTGCGGATCACCGACCTGCAGGAGGGCACGTTCTTCGCGGAACTCGTGTTCGACGGCGACGTGCGGGTGTCCGCGCGCCCCTCGGACTCGGTGGCGCTGGCGTTGCGCGTGGGGGTGCCGATCCACGCGGAGGAGTCCGTGCTGGCGGAGGCCGGCCTCATCATCCCGGACGAGCAGGAGGACGAGGTCGAGAAGTTCCGCGAGTTCCTCGACTCGGTGTCTCCGGAGGACTTCAGGGGCGCGGACACATAGGCGTGTCGCTGTCCGTCTCGTTTGGAACCGGCGTAACCCACGGGTGTGTCGCTCGGCTGGGCTACTTTCCGCTGGCATTGCTCGCTAAACGATCACTAAACGTCACCTGAACGTCCCACATCGGGTGACGCTGTGACTCTCCACCTCAGGTTGAGGGTCGATCCTCCCCGCGCGTCGCGTTGACCTGCCCTCCGGCCGGTCTTACCGTCGAACTCGAGTGGACGTCACCCGGTTCGTGAGAGCTGACGTGGTGGCTTGACGGCCTCGACTTTCGTGGCCGTTGGCGAGGGGAGGCAGGCGTGGCCGAGGAAGCGCCCGTGAGGGCCGAATCCGGGCAGCAGGGTGAGCTGTTCCCGGACTCCTCGCTGCCGGACGAGCTCGTCGGCTACCGGGGTCCCGCGGCGTGTCAGATCGCGGGAATCACGTACCGGCAGCTCGACTACTGGGCCAGGACCGGACTCGTCGCTCCGACGATAAGGATGGCCCACGGTTCCGGGAGTCAACGGCTCTACTCCTTCAAGGACATCCTGGTCCTGAAGGTGGTGAAGAGACTGCTGGACACCGGCGTCTCGTTGCAGAACATCAGGGTCGCCGTGGACCACCTGCGCCGCCGTGGCGTGCAGGACCTGGCGAAGATCACCCTCTTCTCGGACGGCACGACCGTCTACGAGTGCACCTCACCGGAAGAGGTCGTCGATCTGCTGCAGGGCGGTCAGGGCGTGTTCGGCATCGCGGTGAGCGGTGCGATGCGGGAGATCTCCGGGACGATCCACGAGTTCCCGGCCGAACGTGCGGACGGCATGGAGATCGCTCCCATGACGGAGGACGAGCTGACGCGCCGCCGGCGGGAGCGCGCGACCGGCTGATCGGTGCTGATCGGTGAGACGTAGGTCGCGTCCCTGGGGACTACCTGGGCTGCCTGCGGGTATTCTTCACGGGTAGTCGCTGAACTCAGGCGGGAGAGACCGGGGTTTCGAAACCCGGCGCCGAAGGAGCAAGTCCCTCCCCGGGAACCTCTCAGGCATCCAGGACCGCGTGAGCGAGACGCCTCTGGAAAGTGGACCGCTGAAGAGTGTGCTGAAGACTTTTCTGCGGTCCCGCCGACGGTGAAAGCCCCGCCTCACAACGGGGTGAACCTCTCAGGCGCCCGTCACGGGTACGGACAGAGCGGGGAGGGCACAGGACACGTGTGCCCGCAGCCACCCCCGGAGGCGTTTGATGACGCAGGACCGCATTCCGCTCGCCGCTCTCGAGCACGGCATCCCGTTCGCCGACCGCCACGTCGGTCCGCGCCCCGCCGAACTCGCGCGCATCCTCGACGTCATCGGCGTCGGATCGCTGGAGGAGCTGGCGCAGCGCGCGGTGCCTTCGTCGATCCACGAGCGCGACCTCGTGCTCGACCTGCCGGCGCCGGCCACCGAGACCGAGGCGCTGGCCGAGCTGCGTGAGCTCGCGTCGCAGAACCGCCCGATGACGCAGATGATCGGCCTCGGCTACTACGACACCGTCACGCCGGGCGTCATCCTGCGCAACGTGCTGGAGTCGCCCGCCTGGTACACCGCGTACACGCCGTACCAGCCGGAGATCTCGCAGGGCCGGCTCGAGGCGCTGCTGAACTTCCAGACCATGGTCGGCGACCTGACCGGCCTGCCGGTCGCGAACGCGTCCATGCTGGACGAGTCGACCGCCGCCGCCGAGGCCATGACCCTGGTGCGCCGCGCGGGTCGCTCGAAGTCGAACAAGTTCGTCGTCGACGCCGACACGCTGCCGCAGACGCTGGCCGTCATCGAGACGCGCGCCGAGCCGCTGGGCATCGAGATCGTCGTCGCGGACCTGTCGCAGGGCATCGAGGGCCTCGGCCTGGGCGGCGACTTCTACGGCGTGCTGCTGTCGTACCCCGGTGCGTCCGGTGTGGTGCGCGACCAGGCCGCGCTGATCGAGGAGATCCACGCGGCGGGCGCGCAGGCCGTCGTCGTCGCCGACCTGCTGGCGCTGACGCTGCTGCGCGCGCCGGGCGAGATCGGCGCGGACGTCGTCGTCGGCACCACGCAGCGCTTCGGCGTGCCGATCGGCTTCGGTGGCCCGCACGCCGGGTACATGGCCGTCCGGTCCGGACTGGAGCGCCAGCTGCCCGGCCGTCTCGTCGGTGTCTCCGTCGACTCCGACGGGTCGCTGGCCTACCGCTTGGCGTTGCAGACGCGTGAGCAGCACATCCGCCGCGAGAAGGCCACGTCGAACATCTGCACCGCGCAGGTGCTGCTGGCCGTGATCGCCTCCATGTACGCGGTCTACCACGGTCCCGAGGGCCTGCGGTCGATCGCGACCCGCGTGCACCGCCTGGCCACCGTGCTCGCCACGGGCCTGTGCGAGGCCGGTCTCGACGTCGTGCACGGCGAGTTCTTCGACACCGTCCAGGTGCGCGTTCCCGGTGAGGCCGCCGCGGTCGTCGCCAAGGCGCGTGAGGCCGGCATCAACCTGCGTCAGGTCGACGCCGACGTCGTGGCGATCGCGTGCGACGAGAAGACCACGCGCGCGCACCTCGTCGCGGTGTGGGAAGCCTTCGGTGTCACCGGGTCCGATGTGGACGCGATCGACGCCGACACCGCGGACGGCATCCCGGCCGACCTGCGCCGCACGTCCGACTACCTGACCCACCCGGTGTTCCACGCGCACCGCTCGGAGACCGCGCTGCTGCGGTACCTGCGTGCGTTGTCGGACAAGGACGTCGCGCTCGACCGCAGCATGATCCCGCTCGGTTCCTGCACGATGAAGCTGAACGCCACCGCGGAGATGGAGTCCATCACCTGGCCGGAGTTCTCGACGCTGCACCCGTTCGCGCCCGTCGAGGACGCCAAGGGGCTGCTGCGGATCGTTTCCGACCTCGAGGCCTGGCTGGCAGAGGTCACCGGCTACGACGCGGTGTCGTTGCAGCCCAACGCCGGTTCGCAGGGCGAGTTCGCCGGTCTGCTGGCGATCCGCGCGTACCACCGCGCGAACGGCAACGCCGACCGCGACGTCTGCCTGATCCCGTCGTCCGCCCACGGCACCAACGCCGCTTCCGCTGTCATGGCGGGCATGCGCGTCGTCGTCGTGAAGTGCGACGACAAGGGCAACATCGACATGGGTCACCTGCGCGAGACCGTCGCGGAGCACGCCGACGACCTCGCCGCGATCATGATCACCTACCCGTCTACCCACGGCGTGTACGAGGACACCGTCAGCGAGGTCTGCGGCCTGGTCCACGACGCGGGCGGCCAGGTGTACGTCGACGGCGCGAACCTCAACGCGTTGATCGGCCTGGCGCGCTACGGCAAGTTCGGCTCGGACGTCTCCCACCTGAACCTGCACAAGACGTTCTGCATCCCGCACGGCGGCGGTGGCCCCGGCGTCGGCCCGATCGGTGTGAAGTCCCACCTCGCACCGTTCCTGCCGAACCACCCGCTGCAGCCCACCGCAGGCCCGGCGACCGGCGTCGGCCCGATCTCCGGCGCCCCGTGGGGTTCCGCGTCGATCCTGCCGATCTCGTGGGCGTACGTGCGCATGATGGGCGGCGACGGCCTGCGCCGCGCGACCCTGACCGCCGTGGCCGCCGCGAACTACGTGGCCCGCCGCCTCGACGAGCACTACCCGGTCCTCTACACCGGCGAGGGCGGCTTCGTGGCCCACGAGTGCATCCTCGACCTGCGCCCGATCACCAAGGCCACCGGCGTGACGGTGGACGACGTCGCCAAGCGCCTCGCCGACTACGGCCTGCACGCCCCGACGATGTCGTTCCCGGTCGCCGGCACGCTGATGGTCGAGCCGACCGAGTCCGAGGACCTGGCCGAGATCGACAGGTTCATCGACGCCATGATCGCCATCAAGCACGAGATCGACCGCGTGGCCGTCGGCGAGTGGACCGTGGAGGACAACCCGCTGCGCAACGCCCCGCACACCGCGGCCTGCGTGACCGTCGGCGAGTGGAACCACCCGTACACCCGCGAGGAGGCCGTCTACCCGGCCGGTACCGGTGCTCCGAAGATCTGGCCGCCGGTCCGCCGCATCGACGGCGCGAAGGGCGACCGCAACCTGGTCTGCTCCTGCCCGCCGCTCTCGGCGTACGGCAGCTGATCTAGGTAGAAAGGAAACGGGCGCACTCGGGGGTGCGCCCGTTTCTCATACCGCAGAAGGGCAGGCGTCGTCGCCGCAGTTCTCGTCGACGCCGATGCCCGGCTTGTTCAGGTCGTGCTCGAACGCGTAGTGGAAGCACTCGGGGTGCATCCGCTCGAACAGCTCGAAGTCTTCCTGGTCCAGCTCGACGGCCTCGCCGCACCGCTGACACGTTTGCTCTTCCGACACGGGCAAATGGTCTCACCCGCGCCGTGCGAACAGGATCGCCCCGTCCGTGCCCAGCAACCACTGGGCCTCGACGGTGAACCCCGCCTCGCTCAGCCACCCGGCCACTCGCTCCGGCCGCCGCAGGTGGACGTGCACCCGCATCGGATGCCCGCCGTACCCCTGCGTCTTCATCCGCGTCTCGTCCCCGACGTGGAAGCCGATCATCAGCAACCCGTTGGGGCGCAACGCTTCGCGGAAGTGCTCGAAGACCGTGGGCACCTCGTGGTCCAGGATGTGGATCAACGACCAGAACGCGAGGATCCCGGCCACGGTGTCGCCGAGCGGTTCCGTCATCGACCCGACCTCGAACCGCAGCCCCGGATGGTCGCGCCGGGCCAGTTCGATCATCCCCGGCGACAGGTCCACTCCGAACACGTCCGCACCGAGCGCGTGCAGGTGCGCGGTGACCAGGCCGGGACCGCAGCCGACGTCCGCCACCGGTCCGTCGACCTCTTCGGCGAACAACCTGAGCGCGGCCCGCACGTGCGGCAGCCGGTCCAGCAGTTCACGTGTGTGCTCGGTGTAGCTGACCGCGACCGTGTCGTAGGAGTCGCGCGTGTCGGTGAGCCAATCACTCACTGAACGGCTCCGGGCGGTGCCGTCCGAACAACGCCAGCGCGGCGATCCAGACGTCCGGATCGCCGTCCCAGTCCAGTGCCTTGATCTGGTCGACCGACCGCCGCCCGCCGATCGCCCGCATCAGTTCGAACGACGTGGTCCGCAACGTCCCGACCGGATCCCCGTGCCCGAGCACCCGGTCGCCGTGCTCCAGCGTGATCCGCAGCGCCGGCACCTCGTTGTCCCGCATCCGCTGATCCAGCTGCTGCAACGGTTTCGTGAGTGCCGCCCGCACCGCCACGCCGTCCCGGTCGCCGGGAACTCCCAGCGCCGCGCGGAGATCGTGCTCGTGCGCCACCACCTCGGAGATCAGCACGGACCCCATGGGGGTGTCGAACAGCGGCTCGGCGAGCTCCCGGTTCGCCTCCCACTCGGCGAAGGCGTCGGCCAGCGAGTTGTCCTTGCGGTCGCGCACCTGCCGTTCGCCCCACTCGCCGGACTCGACACCGTCGAACCGGCGGTCCACGAAGTCGCGCAGACCGCCGGCGAGGTGCGCCACCACGTCCTTGACGGACCAGCCGGGCGTCGCCGCGACCGGTGTCTGTGGATCCTGGCCCTCGACCAGCGAGGTGATCCGCTGCTTGGCCGCGTCGTAGATGGGGGCATTGGTCATGTCAGACCTCGTACTCCAGGGTGTAGGTGCCGCTGCCATCCTCCGCCCACTCGATCGTCGCCGCACCTCGCGCCCCGGCGTAGGCGCCGGTGCCGTCCAGGATCTCGATCGTGCCCTCGACGGCGGTGCGGTAGGCACCGACGTGCCGCAGCACCAGCGTGCCGTTGTCCGCGGTGATCTCCTCGAGAGCGGTCGTCCACGCCACGTCGTCGCCGTAGGACATGAGGTACCGGCAGTTCCCGATCCCGGTGACGTCACCCGCGTAGGTGAACTGGACGTGCGCCTCGGTCAGCTTGCGTCCCTCGACCTCCTTGTAGGGGCGGCCGTCCCAGGTGTTCTCGTCCCAGCTCTTCACTTCGATGGTTCCGGTTGCCTTCATGCGGACCACTCTGCTGGCAATTCCTGACAGTTCGTGTCAGGTTTGGTGGATGAAGTCCAGCCGGCTCATCCAGGTCCTCCTGCTCCTGCAGTCGCGGGGCCGGATGACGGCGGACGAACTGGCCGAGGAGCTCGAGGTCTCGCCGCGCACGATCTACCGCGACATCGAGTCGCTGGGAGCCGCGGGCATCCCCGTCTACGCCGACCGCGGCCCGACCGGCGGCTATCAGCTGATCGACGGCTACCGCACCCGGCTGACCGGCCTGACCAGCGCGGAAGCCCAGTCGTTGTTCCTGGCAGGGCTGCCAGGGCCCGCCGAGGAGCTCGGGTTGAAGGAGGTCGCCGCCGCGGCCCAGCTCAAGCTGCTGGCCGCGCTCCCGACCGAGCTGCGGACCCGAGCGGAGCAGATCCGGCAGCGGTTCCACCTCGACATCCCGACGTGGTTCCGCGGCGACGACCCCACCGAGCACCTCGCCACGATCGCCGACGCCGTCTGGGAGCAGCGCCGCGTGCGGATGACCTACCAGCGCTGGGGCAACCAGACCGTCGAACGCGAGGTCGACCCGTACGGCCTCGTGCTGAAGGCGGGCACCTGGTACTTCGTCGGCAGCGGCCGCACCTACCGCGTGTCACGCGTGCTGGCCCTCGACGCTCTTCCCGACACCTTCGAACGACCCCGCGACTTCGACCTCGCGCGGTACTGGGCCGAGTGGTCCGAGCAGTTCGAGGCCCGCATGTACGGCGAGCGCATCACCGTCCGCATGACGCGAGCAGGCCTCGACAAGACCCAGTACCTGCTCAGCGGCTACCAGGCGCGGGTCATCAGGGAGGCCGCGCCGGAGCCGGGGGAGGAGTTCGGATTTCCGACCGAATCCACCCGGCACGCTGTCGCTGACCTGCTCAAATTCGGCGCGGAGGTGGAGGTGCTCGCCCCTGCCGAACTGAGACGCGAACTGATCGGCACGATCAAGGCGATGCAGGACGTCTACAACGATGCGAAGCTACCCGCATGGTTCCGCTGATCTCTTTGAACAACGGAGTTCGGATACCGCAACTCGGCTTCGGCGTCTTCCAGGTGCCGGAGGAGCAGGTGGCCGGAGCGGTCACGACCGCGATCGAAGCCGGCTACCGCAGCATTGACACGGCCGCCGCCTACCACAACGAGTCCGGCGTCGGCGACGCGATCGCCGGCGTCCCCGACCTGTTCATCACGACCAAGCTGTGGAACGCCGACCAGGGCTACGACCCGACGCTGCGCGCGTTCGACGAGAGCATGCGGCGCCTGCGCCGGGACGTGCTCGACCTGTACCTCATCCACTGGCCCGTCCCGTCCCGCGACCAGTACGCGGACACCTGGCGCGCCCTGGAGCAGCTCTACGCCGACGGCCGCGTCCGCGCGATCGGCGTCTCCAACTTCCACACGCGACACCTGCAGCGCCTGCTCGACGAGTTCCCGACGGTCCCCGCGGTGAACCAGATCGAGCTGCATCCGTTGCTGCAGCAGGAAGAGATGCGCAAGGTCCACAGTGCACACCGCATCGTCACCGAGGCGTGGTCACCGCTGGCCCAGGGCGCACTGCTGCGTGAGCCCGACCTCACCGGCCTGGCCGACAAGTACGGCAAGACGCCGGCCCAGATCGTGCTGCGCTGGCACGTTCAGCTCGGCAACGTCGTGATCCCGAAGTCCGTCACGCCCTACCGGATCAAGGAGAACATCGACATCTTCGACTTCGAACTGGCCCAGGACGACATGACGGTGATCGCCGAACTCGACAACGGCACCCGCACCGGCCCTGACCCCGACCGCTTCAACGCTGCTTGATTCAACGCTGCTTGATTCGAGCCTGCCCGAGCCGTTCCTCGACCAAGTCCGCCGCCTTGGCCGCGCCACCGGCCGCCGTGATCTGTTTTCCCAGCTCACGGGCGCGCTCCCGGTGGCCCGGCCGGGCCAGCACCTGATCCACGGCTTCCCCGAGCCTCCTGGGCTTCCTCCGAACGATGCCGGCGCCCGCCAGCTCGACCCGGCGCGCCACCTGGGCCTTGTCGAGTTCCCCCGGCACCACGACCATCGGCACCCCGGCCTCCACCGCCGCCAGCACCCCACCCCACCCGCCGTTGGTGACCATCACGTCGGTCTGCGGCAGCAACAGGTCGTGCGGGATGAACGGCGCCGCACGCACGTTGTCCGGCAACGCTCCGAGGGTTTCCACCGGCGCACCGCCGGTCGTGGCCACCACCAGCACGTCATGCCCCCGGAGCTGCTCGATCGCGGGCTTCAACAGGTCCTCCGCGCCGGTCTCCAGCGTCCCCTGCGTCACGTGCACGACGGTCCGGCCGTCGAGATCTCCCCACCACTCGGGCAGTTCGCTCGCCCTGGGCGGCGTGATCAACCGCCCGACGAACCGCACCTGCCGCGGCACCCGCACGGTCTCCAAGTCGTGCACCCCTTGTGCCAGCACGAGTTCCGAGGAGTAAAAGGCCTCCAGCGAGCCGGACTTCGGCTCGAGACCAGCCTCGGCGCGCATCCGGTTGAACATCCCGTCGACGATCAGCCGGGACACCACTCGAGCGAGCGGGCGACTGGTGACCAGCGGCGTCACCGCGACCGTCACCCACGGCACGCCCCGGATCTCCGCGCCCATCGCGGCCCCGAACGCCAGATGATCCGTGACGACCAGATCGAACTCGGCCTCCAGCACGTCCCTCGCCTGCGCCGCCCCGGTGCCGACCAGCACGTCCCGGACGTTGGCGAAGTTCGCCCGCATGCCCTTGCCGTCGCCCACACTCGGAAACGTTCGCGCGAGCTCCGCATCGTCGAAGTCCGGCGCCTGCGTCCACGGCAACCACTCCGCACCCTCGAACTTGTGCCGGTACTTCGCCCCCGTGTGCACCACGACGTCGTGCCCGCGCCCAACCAGCTCGTTCGACACCGCCGCCAGCGCGCCGACATGCCCGGCGAACGGCAGCGACGCGACCAGGATCCGAAGTTCCCCCATGCCGGGAGCAACGCGCTCCGCTACCGCCCGGTTCCCGTCACGCCTTCGTCGACAGCGCCTGTCCCAGCGCCGCCTCGATCCCGTCCACGTTCTCCACCACGGACACCGACCCGCCGGTGGTCTGCGCGATGTCCGTCAGCGCCGCCTTGTCCACGTCGCCCCCGATCGCGATGAAGCTGACCGCCACGTCCGTCCCGTGCAGCTGCGACTTCAGCGCCGCCAGGTCGATCCCGCCGTCCGAGGTGCCGTCGGTGATCACCACGACCCGGTTGACCCGCCCGGCCACGAACCCGTCGTGCGCCGCCTCGTAGCAGGCCGCCAGCGCGCTGTAGAGCTGCGAGCCCTCGGCGGTCTTGAGCCCGTCGACGGCCTTCCGCAACGCTTCGCGCTTCTCGGCCACCGGCCCGGTCGCGACGAGCAGCTTGTGGGGCTTCTTCCCGTCGAGGTCGCGCGCGAACTCCCACAGCCCGAACGACCCCGACACCGACCGGTCGATCTGGCCGCGCAGCGCCGCCTTCACCTTGTCCAGCCGGGGTTTCATCGACGTCGAGACGTCCGCGAGCACCGTGACGACCTGCCCGCCGCGGTCCGCGGAAGTCCAGGCCGAGGAGATCTGCTGGGTGGTCGTCGCGTCGGCGGCGACCAGGTTCTCCGTGACGGGAGACCAGGAAACGCCGGGCGACGGTGACGGACGGTCCTGAGTGGACTCGACGCGCAAACCGCCGCGTGCCAGGATCTTCTGCTGCGCCGGCTCGGTCATGAACTCGCGGAACGCCTGCGCCGAACGCTGCTCCGCCTCGCCGACCTCGGAGCCGCCCAGTGCCACGTAAGGGAAGTCCGCCACCGGAGCCGGGCCCGCGGGCAGCACGCCGACGAGCGGCTTCGACGGCGCTTCCTTGCCCGTGTTGTGCTTGAACAGGTCCACTTCGGACACCGGCGTGACGGAGAAGCCCGCCGCGTTCACCGTCGCGCTGTCACCCAAGCGCCGCAACGCGTCGCGCGTCGTCGGCGGAACCTCCGGCGGCACCGCGGCGGCGAGCTTCGACAGCGACGCCTTCGACGCGTCCGAACCGAGCGACTCCGGCGTCACTGGGCCCTTGCCGCCGGCCAGCGCCGACTGGATCGCCAGCGCGGACGCCGTGTTCGCGGCCGGGTCGGGCATCGCGACGCTGAACCGTCCCCACGACTGGCCGAACTTGCTCCAGTCGGTCACCTCCGGCATGTCCGACCAGCGGAAGTCCTTCAGCACGGGCGCGGCCGCCTCGGGGGCGGCCAGCAGCACCGGCGAGGTTCCGACGGACTTGGGTGCGGCGCCGACGAGTTTGGCGTTCAGGGCGGAAAGCCGGTTCGCCCACAACGTCGAGTCGGGGAGCCACGCGTGCGGGCGCTTGCCGAGTTTGTTCTCGTCCCAGGTCGTCGTGAGGCCTTCCAGCACCGCAGAGGAGTCCGCCGAAGTCACTTCGATCGCGATGCAGTGGTCGTACACAACGGGCCGTGTGGCGGCGTACGCGCGTGCGACCTCCGCGACCGATTCCGCGACGCTCGGAGTCGCGGCGACGCGGAGCACCGAGTCGCCCTCGCTGCAGTTCTGGGCGAGGGCCTGGGAACGCCGGTCGAGCACCCCGCCCGCCCACGACAACGCGAGCCAGCCGAGGCCGATCAGCACCACGAACACGACGATGAGCACGGGCCATTTGGCGATTCCACGCTTCACCTTCGCCCGCAGGCTGCGGTGTCGAGACATCGATCCCTCACAACTACTCAGCGGCCCCCGACGACCAGCCAATCACGCTAACAGGTGAACTTGGTCAGCGAAGTGAAGTCACCGTAAGTATCGACTGGCAAACGAAAACGAGCCGTTCTCGCAACGACCGCGCCCGCTCGGCGAACTCCGCCTGCCTGCGCACGTACTCCGAACGGCCCTCAGCGGACTCGATCCGCACCGGTTCGTAACCGAGTTTCGCCAGGTCGTAGGGGGAGGCCTGCATGTCGAGCTCGCGCACGTCCGCGGCCAGTTCGAAGCAATCGGCGACCAGGTCCGAAGGCGTCGCGGGTTCCAGCTTGTACGCCCATTTGAACAGATCCATGTTCGCGTGCAAGCACCCGGGCTGCTCGTTCGCGATCTGGTCCTCACGCGTGGGCTGCAGGGTGTTGCGCGGCCGCGCGGGCTGCGTGAAGAACCGGAAGGCGTCGAAGTGCCCGCACTGGATCCGGCTCGCCTCCACCACCTGGTCGGTCCCGTCGCTGCCCAGCCGGAGCGGCCACGCGTTGTGCCGGACCTCCTCGGGCTGCTGCCGGTAGACCATCGCCCACTCGTGCAGCCCGAAACAGCCCAGCCGCGCCGGCCTGCCGAGCGTGGCCGTGAGCAGCGCCCGCACGAACTCAAGCGTCTTCTCGCGCTGTGCGACGAAGCTGTCGACGTCGAGCGTCACACCGTCCGCGGTGGCCTTGTAGTGCGGAAACTCCAGGTACTCCGCCGCGTCTTCCAGGACGACGCCCGGTCCTGGATGCCACCGTTCGAGCCGCACGGGCCGATGGCTGTAATACGTGAAGAGGAAGTCCATGACGGGGTGCTTCTCTTTGCGAAGCTTCCGCTCCTGGTGCGGACCCGTGAACCGGCGCATGCGCGCGACGTGCGAGTCGCGCAATTGGTGCCATTCGGCTCGGGCCAGGACCTCCACGAGCGATTACCGTACGCGAATGGTGAAGAGCAATGCCTCCACGGTGGACCAGTACCTCGCCGAACTGCCTGATGAGCGGCGTGCCGAGGTCGAGGCTGTGCGCGACGTCATCCTCGCGAACCTCCCCGACGGCTACGTCGAGGCCATGGACTGGGGACTGATCACCTACGCCGTGCCGCTGGAGGTGAGCGGCCCGACCTACAACAAGAAGCCGCTCATGTACGCGGCTCTCGCGGCCCAGAAGAACTACTACGCCGTCTACCTGACCACGGTGATGGAGGAGTTCGAGGAGTCGTTCCGCGCCAGGTGGGCGGAGACCGGCAAGAAGCTCGACATGGGCAAGGCTTGCGTGCGCTTCAAACGGACCTCTGACCTCGCCCTGGACGTCATCGGCGACGAGGTGGCGCGCCTGTCCGTGCCCGAGTTCCTGGACTGGCACGACCAGAACCGGGCTAAAGGGGCGGCACGAGCCCGTTGAACGTCCGCGCGCCGTTGCAGTGCGGGCACTCACGCCCGTTGTCGACGGTCCGCGGCGCACCACCGATGATCGCGAGCGTCGGCGCGGCGATGTAGCTCGCGCCGCCGCACAGGTGACACACGGTGCGCGGTTCAGGCGTGACGGCGAAGAGGTCGTCGATGTCTTCTTCGTCCTCGAACTCGTCGTCCTCGGCGAACTCGTCCTCGTCGTCCTCACTCATGGTGCACAACCTAGTGGGTCGGTCGTGACGCCCGCGCGCGCTCCGCCCACCGCGGGTCGAGCGAGCCAAGCAGCTCGTCCTGCCGGCGAAACGCCGTGAACCGCTGCTCCTCACCCTCCACCGGGTGCTGCACCGCCCAGCCGTACGCCATCGTCCACGTGACCTCGTACAGCGCCCAGTACAGGATCTCGTCGAGCTTCCGCGTCTCCTTGCTCATCAGCCGCTTGCCGCGCTCGTAGGCCACCAGCCGGTACACCGGCCCCTCGGAGACCTCGATGAACGGGTGGCCGCCGTCGAAGTTCTCGAACCCGACCATCCACGTCGCGCCGATCTGCTGCCTCAGCGCCTCCAGCCGTGCGGCGAGGCCTGTGGTGTCGAGGTCCGGGGTCATGACGCCGCGGACTCCGGCGCACGGCTCAGCGACTCCAGCGTGGCTTCCTCACCGCAGTGCGAACACACGACGCGTGGTTCCAGCACGTGTCCGCACGAGTGCTCGTACACGAGCGGGAGGGGCCCCTGCGTCACGTACGCGTCGCCCCACTCCTTGAGCATCAGCAACACGTTGTGCAGCGCACGCCCCGCGTCGGTCAGGTGGTACTCGTGCCGTGGCGGGTGGTCGGAGTACTGGTGCTTCTCCAGCACACCGGCGGCGACCAGCTTCTTCAGCCGTGCGGCGAGCACGTCGCGTGACGCGCCGGTGTTCGCGGCGATCTGGTCGAAGCGCGTGTTGCCGAAGAAGACCTCGCGCAACGCCAGCAGCGACCAGCGCTCGCCGACGACCTCCAGCGCGTTCGCCACGGAGCAGGTTCGAGGTGCCATGTGACCATCCTATCAGTGAGTTGGCAAATCCAACTTACCTCGCTATGGTCAGTTTGAAAGGCCAACTTAGGAGGTAGCGATGGACTTCAACGGTGCAGCGGTGCTGGTGACGGGAGCCAACCGCGGACTGGGTCGTGCGTTCGCCCAGGAGCTCGCCAGGCGCGGGGCGAAGGTCTACGCCGGTGCGCGCAATCCGGCGTCCGTTGTGGACGAAGGCGTCATCCCGGTCCAGCTGGACGTGACCGACGACGCGTCCGTCGAGGCCGCGGCGAAGGAGCTCGGCGACGTCTCGATCGTCATCAACAACGCCGGCGTGCTCGTCGGAGGCGCGGACGTTGACAGCATCAAGGCAGAATTCGAGGTCAACTTCTTCGGGATCGTCCGCACGACGGACGCGTTCGCGCCCATTCTGAAAGCCAATGGCGGCGGCACGATCGTGAACGTGCTGAGCATCCTGTCGTTCCTCGGCCGCGCGGGCTGGCGCGGTTACGCGGCGTCCAAGGCGGCGGGCTGGTCGCTGACCAAGTCGACGCGGGAAGCGTTGCGGGAGCAGGGAACCAACGTCATCGCCGTGCACGCCGGCTTCATCGACACCGACATGGCAGCCGCCCAGGACGGGCCCAAGATCTCGCCTGAGAGCGTGGTCTCCCAAGTGCTGCAAGCGATTCAGAATGGTGATGACGAAGTGCTCGCTGACGATCGCACTCGTGCGGTAAAGGCCGCACTGGCCTCTTGAGACGGTCGCTCTGCACATATGAGCCCGGCTCGGAACTAGGGATTCCCCCTGAGCGCCCAGCGTAGGTTTCCGCCGCATCCAACCGCCGCGGGAGCGTTCTCATGATCGCATCCGCCTGGGGCGCTTAGGGGAACAGCGATGCTCAACAGACGAGGTGTGCTCGCCGCGGGCGGACTCGCGGCCGGCGTTTTCGGTGTGCCGCAGCTGCTCGCACCGTCCGAGGGTCACGAAGACCCGACGCACGGTGAGCACAAGCCGGCCACTTTCCAGGAGTCGAAGGCGTTTTCCGGTCCCAGACCGGAAATAGTGCCGTGGACACGCCCGATGCCCGTGCCGCCCGTGCTCAAGCCACTGGTGTCCACAGCGAAACAAGAGATCTATCAGCTCTCGATCGAACGTACGACCGCCGAGATCCTGCCGGGCCTCCAGTCGCCGGTGATGGGCTTCGGCGGTCAGTTCGTCGGCCCGACCATCAAGGCGAAGACGGGCCGCAAGACCCTGATCATGTTCCAGAACAAGATGGACGAGGCCGCCAACGTCCACCTCCACGGCGGCCACGTGCCCCCGGAGCACGACGGCCACCCCAGGGACCTGATCGAGCCGGACCGCACCCGCCTCTACCTCTACCCGAACACCCAGCAGGGCGCGACCCTCTGGTACCACGACCACAGCCACGGCACCGAAGCCGCGCACGTCTACTTGGGACTGCACGGCGCCTACGTCATCGAGGACGACTCCGAGCGCGGCCTGAACCTGCCGACCGGCGCCTACGACGTCCCGATCATGCTGCGCGACATCCAGTTCGACGCCAGCGGCAACATCGTGGTGTTCGACGACCCGTCCAACCGCACGATCGTCCTGGCCAACGGCATCCCGCAGCCCTACTTCGAGGTCGCGGCCCGCAAATACCGCTTCCGCCTCATCAACACCGCCAACCAGCGCGTCTTCAAGCTCAAGCTGACCGGCGACAAGTTCACCCGCATCGGCTCCGACGGCGGCCTGCTCGCCAGCTCGCTGGAGGCGGAGGAACTCACACTCTCCTCCGCCGAACGCGCCGACGTCGTCATCGACTTCTCGAAGTACCCGGTCGGCTCGAAGATCACCCTGACCGACGCCGTCGGCGGCGAGATCCTGCGCTTCGACGTGGTCCGCCGCGCCACCGACAACAGCCGCGTGCCGGCCGCCCTGCGCCCCCTGCCGGCCCTGCCGCTGTCCACAGTGGACCGCGAGGTCGACCTGTTCTACGTCTTCAAGCCCAACGAGCGCCCCGACGGCGTGATCAACGGCAAGGTCTTCGACATGGACCGCGTCGACTTCACCATCAAACGCGGCGCCACCGAAACCTGGCTCATCAAGAGCTCAGACCCCACCGGCGTCAAACACAACTTCCACCTGCACCTCGTCCAGTTCCGCGTGCTCGAACGCAACGGCGGCCCGCCCCACCCCGGCGACGCGGGCCTCAAGGACACGATCCCGATCACGGCGGGGGAGACCGTGAAGGTGCAGGCGACCTTCACCGGCTACACGGGCCGCTACGTCTACCACTGCCACTTCCTCGAACACTCGTGGATCGGCATGATGGCGCAGCTCGAAATCGTGCCCTGACGCCGTAGCACCCTTCATTCGACAGTGGCCATGAAGTAGGGCGTGGCCACCGAGACGATGAGCGCGTACCGATGCCTGCTCGTGAGGCCGCGGAGGACCTGTTCGCGGTCGACCTCCGTGGCCTCGCGGTGCAGGAAGTCGCCTGTCGCTCGCCCGAATTCGTACGGCAGGTCGGCGCCCTCGGCCCATTGCACCTTCACCGTCCACGGTTGGTCGTTGCCGAGGTGCCCGTCGTAGATGGCCTCTGGCAGGTTCGACGCCGTGTACTGATGACCGTTCAACAGCTGGCCGTAGAACTGGCGGTAGTAGTCCATCGCCGTCATCGCGCTGGTGCTTCCCGGTGACCACCCGGCCGCGACCAGGGCGTCGTGCAACGCCTGCGTGCGGGCGGCGAAATCGCCGTCGAAGCCGTAGTAGCGCGTCGTCCGCCAGTTGCACCGCACTTCCCACCAGCGGTTGAGGCTGAACATCCCCGAGTTTCCCGGCTCGAGGTCGCAGGCGTCCTCGGTCGCGGTCGGTCCGTGCTCGAGCTCCGGCAGGGCATCGGTGACGGCGAGCGCTGACGACGCCGTGGCGGGCAGCCCTGCCCTGACCTGGCTGAGCTTCGGAGGCCGCACGAGCTCCTCGGCTTGTCCACGTGGATCGTTGACCCCGCACGCTGTCAGACCCAGCAGCAGCACCATGACCGGCCAAGCTCGCACGTCGCCCCCCAGCGATCACTCCGTCTCGTACTTCACTTTGTAGCGCAAGTGCGTGACCGAGGTGCTCTCAATGACCGAAAGCGGGCCCTCCAGCTCGTAGCCCTTGCCGGGCGCGAAGAACGGCGTGCCTCCGCCGAGGATCACCGGCACCAGGTCGAGGTAGATCTCGTCGACCAGGCCGGCGTCGATGGCCTGCCGGGCGATCTCGCCGGAGTTCAGGCCGACGACCTTGTCGCCCGCGTGCTTCTGGGCCACCGCGATCGCTTCCTCGATGCCGCCGGTGACGAACGTAAAGTGCTCGTTGTCCTCCAACGGCCTGTGGGTGAGCACGACGGTGTGCACTCCCAGTGGGTGCTGGCCGCCCCAGCCGTTGGTGAAGTCGTAGAGCTTGCGTCCCACCACGAGTGCGCCGGTCGCCTGGGTCAGTCCGCCGAAGTAAGCGGCGCTGGCCGGCGTGAGGTGGAAGGTCATCGAGCCTGTGGGAACCCTGAACGCCACGTCGCCCGCCTCGTACCAGGCGAACAGCTTGTCGAAGCCGGAGAAGTCCGGGCCCGAGACGTAGCCGTCGATCGAGGTGCTGGCGCCGGTGTAGACCTTGCCCATTTGCTGTGCCTCCCTGTGTGTGTCCGTCACCCATAGGTCGAACGAGAGACACGGATTTCGACGGGCCCCGGGAGGCGCATACCGGTTCAGCCGATGGGGGCGGGGAGCTGAGTCACCTCGTAGTCGCAGTCGATGACATCGCCGGTGACCGGGTCTCGCAACTCGACGCGCCACTTCGACGCGAACTGCTCCACGCCGTGGTGCATCGGGATGGTGCCGGACAACAGCACGGTTCCCGGCTCGAGCAGGTCGAGCTCACGCAGCCGGTCCACCCAGTACTGCGGGGTGAGGAGCTCGGCGAGGGTGCCGCGCTGGATCTCCACGCCGTCCGCCCACGCGGTCAGTTCGATGTCGTCGATCCGGTCCGCGATGTCGGACAGCCGCCACGCCTTGCGGCCGAGCACGTCCGGGCCCGCGTTCTTGCTCCACGCGACGCCGTGCACCTCCAGCGCGCGATCGGTGTGGTCGCACGCGACGGTCAGCAGGACGTCCGATTCGGTCACGACGAGCGCCCACTCCGCCTCGCCGGACGTCTTGCCGTGTTGCGCGGGAACTGTCGAAGTCTGCTGGGCGAGGTACGGCGACACGGGATAGAGGCTGGGCGTCACGGACGGCGCCGGCACGCCCAGTTCGGCGAGTTCGCGCACGTGAGCGGCTACGTCGTCCTGGCTGCGACCTGCGTATCCGCCGTTCAACAAGGTCGTCACGGAGACCTCGGCGACAGTGCCGTCGGGCAGGTCGAAGGCCAGCGTGCCGAGCTGTGCACATGAGGTAGACATGCGGTACTCCTTGCGCATACGAGTTGTATACAGGCAGTATTACGCCATGCCGCCTGATTCAGCAACGACAGCCACGTCACCTGACGTACCCAGGTCCGCCCTGGTACGCGCCTTCGTGGCCTCGCTCTCCGGTACCGCGCTCGAGTGGTACGACTTCGCGATCTACAACGTCGCCGCGGCCGTCGTGCTCGGCCCGTTGTTCTTCCCGAGCTCCGAGCCGCTGACCGCGACGCTGCTCGCGTTCTCGACGTATGCCGTCGGCTACCTGTCCCGGCCGCTCGGCGGGTTCCTGTTCGGCCGGCTCGGCGACAAGATCGGGCGCAAACGCGTGCTCGTCACGACGCTGCTGATCACCGGCATCGCGACGTTGCTCATCGGGCTGTTGCCGACGCACGCCGCGATCGGGCCCGCCGCCGGTGTGTTGCTCGTGCTGCTGCGGTTCGCGCAGGGCGTTGGGCTCGGCGGCGAGTGGGGCGGCGCCGTGTTGTTGTCCAGCGAGTACGGCAATCCGAAGCAACGCGGCTTCTGGGCGTCGGCCGCCCAGATCGGGCCGCCCGCCGGCAACCTGATGGCGAACGGTGTGCTGGCGCTGCTCGGCGTCGCGCTGTCGGACGCCGCGTTCATGTCGTGGGGCTGGCGCGTCGCGTTCCTGCTGTCCGCGGTGCTGGTGATCTTCGGCCTGTGGATCCGGGTGAAGCTGGAGGAGACTCCGGTCTTCAAGGCGATCCAGGAACGTGGCGACCGGCCGGCCGCGCCGATCAGCGAGGTGTTCCGCACGCAGACCCGGCCGTTGATCGCCGCCGTGCTGTGCCGTGTGGGGCCGGACGTGCTGTACGCGCTGCACACCGTGTTCGTGCTGACGTACCTCACGACGCAGTTGAAGCTGCCGCGCAACGTCGGCCTCACCGCCGTGCTGATCGCTTCAGGTTTCCAGCTGTTCCTGATGCCGTTCGCCGGCTGGTTGTCCGACCGGGTCAACCGGCGCGGGCTCTACGCGGCGGCCGCGGTGTGCGGTGCGGTGTGGCCGTTCGTGCTGTTCCCGTTGGTAGACACCGGGTCGTGGCCGCTGATCGTGCTCGGGGTCGTGGTGGGACTCGGGTTCCACGCGTTCATGTACGGGCCGCAGGCCGCGTTCATCGCGGAGCAGTTCACCGAACGCCTGCGCTACACCGGAAGCTCGCTCGCCTACACGCTGGCCGGCGTGATCGGCGGGGCGGTGGCGCCGTTGCTGTTCACCGCGCTGCTGGCCGGCTTCGGCACGTGGGTGATCGTCGGCCTCTACGTCAGCGTGGCGTGCGTCGTGACCCTGATCGGTCTGCGCCTCGGCCGCGATCCGCAGGAGGAGACCGAGGATCAGGCGCCCAGCAGCACCTTCAGCGTGGTGTCCAAGTGAGCGGTGATCGCCGCGGTGGCCGCGCCGACGTCTCCGGACTCGAGCGCGGCCACGATCGCGTTGTGCTCGTCGATCACGGCCTGCTGCCTGTTGTGCGCCCGGTACAACGCGACCACACCCGCGCGCACCTGCCGTGCGCGCAGCCCCTCGTAGGTCTTCGTCAACAACTCGTTGCCCGTCGCCGCAACCAACAGCGCGTGGAACTGACGGTCGACATCGATGAACTGCCGCGCGTCCTCGACCAGCCACCGCTGCTGCTCGATGAGCTCGACCATCTTCCGCAACGGAACGGTGCCCTCGGTCATCGTGCGCTCGGCGGCATACCGCTCGACGACACCACGCAGCTCCATCAGCTCCGTGATCTGCCGCGACGACAACGGCGCGACGTACGCGCCCTTCTTCGGCACGAGCTGCACGAGGTCCTCGGCCGCGAGCAGCAGCAGGGCCTCACGAATCGGCGTGCGGGAGACGCCGATCTGGTTGGCGACGTCCTGCTCGCTGATGAATCGCCCCTGCATCTCGGGGTCGGCGAGAATGGTGTCCTTGAGGAACTCGTAAGCCTTTTCCCGCCCGGACAAGCCGCCATTCTCTTTGCCCGAAACCTGCATACAACATGTATACCAGAGGAGGATCATGCGTATCGCGCTTTGCCAGATCAGCTCCACGGCTGACCCGCAGCAGAACCTCACCACCGTCCGCACCGCAGTAGCCAAGGCTGCCGCCCAAGGCGCCCGCGTCGTGCAGTTCCCGGAAGCCACTCAGTGCCGCTTCGGCGTGCCACTAGCCCCGATCGCCGAACCCCTCGACGGCCCGTGGGCCACCGCGGTCCGCGAGACCGCCGACGAGCACAACGTCGTCGTGGTGGCCGGAATGTTCACGCCAGGCCAGCAAAACCGGGTCACCAACACCACCCTCGTCACGGGCGCCGGCCTGCACCTCGGCTACGACAAGATCCACCTGTTCGACGCCTTCGGCTTCCGCGAATCCGACACCGTGACCCCCGGCGACAAACCCGTGACGTTCGACGTCGACGGCACCACGATCGGCCTCGCCACCTGCTACGACGTCAGGTTCCCCGAACTGTTCCGCACCCTCGCCGACACCGCGCCCGTCATCCTGCTCGGCGCCTCCTGGGGCGCCGGCCCCGGCAAGGCCGACCAGTGGGACCTGCTGGTCCGCGCCCGCGCCCTGGACGCGACCTCCTGGATCCTCGCCTGCGGACAGGCCGACCCCATGTCCACCTTCGGCACCGATCACGGTTCCGCCCCAACGGGAATCGGCCGCAGCGCCGTGATCGACCCGTTCGGCTCCGTGCGCGAGCGGCTCGACGGCGCCCCCGGCACCATCCTGTCCGATGTGGACGTTCCGCTCGTGGAGGAGGCCCGCGCGACGCTGCCCGTGCTGGCCAACCGGAGGCTGTGATGCGCGAGGAGCACGAGTTCTTCCCCGTCGGCGAACGCGCCTGGCACCCGGCCGAGCCCGGCGTCACCGAGCGCGTCCTCAGCCGCGACCCCGAATCTGCGACCCTGACCCGGATCGCGCGCTGGGAGCCGGGCCTCGAGACGTCCGGCGTGCTCCGCCACGACTACCACGAGGAGGTCTACCTGCTGGAAGGCGACCTGACCGACCTGACCCTCGGCCAGACCTTCCGCGCGGGCCACTTCGCCAGCCGTCGCCCCGGCATGCCGCACGGTCCTTACCGGACGGACACCGGCTGCGTCATGCTCGAGATCCGCACCGGATAGCGAAGACGCGTGACCCCGAAGTCTCCGTTCGCCGGCCCCGCGCTTCCTCGTTATGCGAGGGAACGGTAACAGCGTTTCAGGACACCTCGATCGGGTGAATCACCTGGCCCGTCTCACGGCTGATCGCATCTCCGCAGCTCAGACTAGCCAAAGCCCGGCAAGCCCGCGGAAGTTGTCCACAGGCCTGTGCGGGTCGCTCATCCGATGTCGAACACGGCCGGCGACTTCCGGCACGCGTTCTGATAGACGTGCCACGCGATCACGAGGTCCTGCATCGGCAACCCGGCCGGGCTGTACACGGTCACCTGGTCCGCGCTGGTCCGGCCGGGATGTTCCCCGCGCAGCACCGCGCCGATCGTCGTGTCCGCCGCGACGTGCGCCAGCTCCGGGTCGTCCACCACGACCAGCGCGTCCGCCAGCAGTTCCGCGCCCAGCTCGACCTTGCCCGGCTCGTCGGCGCCGAGGCTCGTGACGTGGATGCCGGGCGGAACCCGGTGCAGCACAGGCTCTCTGGACCACGTCGCCATCAGCACGATCTCGCCCTCGGAGCCCTCGGAGGAGCCCTCGGAGCCCTCGGCACCCGCGGCGGCTCCGGAAGCCCTGATCCCGAGCCCCGATGCCCACTCCACGAACGACGCGGCCGCCGCCGGATCGGTGTCCCGCACCGCCACCGACTTCACGGGACGGAGCGCGGCCAGCGCCTCCAGTTGCGCGCGGCCCTGCGCTCCGGCGCCGATCACCGTCACGGTGCGGGCCTCGGGGCGAGCGAGCAGGTGGGCTCCCAGTGCGCCGCCCAGGCCGGTGCGCAGCGCGGTGAGCGGGCCGCTGTCGATCAGGGCCAGCAGGTCGCCGGTCGTCAGGTCGTGCAGGCAGATCACGCCGGCGATCGCGGGGGAGCGGTTCGGGTTCTTGGCGTGCACCTTCACCGTGTAGGCGGGGATGCCCGGCGCCAGGCCCGGCAGCAGCACCATGGCGGTGACGTCCGGGGTCACGGCAGCACGAATCCGTCGGCCGGAACCGGAAGCGCCGGCTCGAAGCGCCTCGGTCAGCTCGGCCGCGAGGCGAGGAAGGTCGACTTCGACGTCCCCGGCGCCCAGCACGATGGTCATGACGCTGAGCTTGACACGGCGAGTAATACTTAAGTACATGCTTAACCATCAGCTCGACCGGCTGTTCCACGCACTGGCGGACCCCACCCGCCGCGCGATGGTCGAGCGGCTGTGCCGGGGGCCGGCGGCGGTGAGCGAGCTCAAGGAGCCGTTCGCGATGTCGCTGCCGGCCGTGGTGCAGCACCTGAAGGTCCTCGAAGAAGCGGGACTGGTCACGACCAGCAAGCAAGGGCGCACCAGGACCTGCCAGATCGAACCGGGCGCGCTGCGCCGGGCCGAGCAATGGCTCGCGGGTCAGCGCACCGAGTGGGAACGCAAACTCGACAGGCTCGGCACACTGCTGGAGGAGACATGAGCATCAAGCACGCGTCGTTCACCATCGAACGCACCTACGCCGCGCCCATCGACAAGGTGTGGCAGGCCTGGGCGGACCAGGCGAGCAAGGCGAAGTGGTTCGTGTCGCCTGACGCGTGGGAGTCGAACGGGCACACGCTCGACTTCCGCGAGACCGGCACCGAGAGCGTCGCCGGCACCGCTCCGGACGGAACCGTGCACACGTACAACGCGCTGTACCAGGACATCCAGCCCAACGAGCGAATCGTGTCCACGTACACGATGCACGCCAACGACAAGCGCACGAGCGTCAGCCTCGCGACCGTCGAGTTCGACCAGCAGGACGACAAGACGACGATCACGGTCACCGAGCACGGGGCGTTCTTCGACGGCCTCGACCGTCCCGAGTGGCGCGAGCAGGGCACCAACGCCCTGCTCGACGCACTCGGCAAAAGCCTGACGAACTAGACCCAGCGAACTAGACCCAGCGCACGTGGGTGCCGTCGCGCACGGTGCCCACGTACTCCTCCAACAGGTCTTCCAACGCCACGACACCCAGCACACCGCCGTCAGCCGACACCGCGCGTGCGAGGTGCGACTGCGCCCGGCGCAACGCGGCCAGGGCCTCGTCCAGACGAGCGTCGACGGGCACCTCAGGCAGCCCGCGCACCCGATCGCGAGGCACCAGGGTCTCCTCGCCCTCCAGGTCGAGCACGTCCTTGACGTGCAGATACCCGATCAACCCGGCATCGGACAGCACCGGGAACCGCGAGAACCCGGTCGCGGCGACGGCGGCCTCGATCTCGCCCACGGTCGGCGAGGAAGACACTGTCGTGAGGCGGTCCGACGGCACCAGGACATCTGCCACCGTGCGCTCGGCCGACGACAACGTCTGCGCCAGCCGCCGGTGTTCGGAGTCCTCCAGCAGGCCTTCGGAACGGGACTGGCCGATCAGCAACGCCAGCTCGTCCGGCGTGTAGGCCGACTCGAGCTCCTCCACCTGCTCCACCCCGAAGCGGCGCAACACCCACCGGCCCACAGCGGTGAACCCCGCCAGCACCGGCGCGATCATCCGCGAGAACCCGTAGTGCACCGGCACCAGCCACACCGCGGCCCGCTCGGGACCCGCGATGGCGAGGTTCTTCGGCACCATCTCGCCGAGGATCGTGTGCAGCGCGACGACGATGACCAACGCCACCGCGAACGCCACACCGTGCACCACGGCCAGAGGCAGTCCAACGGCGCTGAGGGGCCCCTCCAACACCGAAGCCAAAGCAGGTTCGGCGATCGCACCCAGCCCCAACGAGCACAGGGTGATGCCCAGCTGCGCGCCCGCGATCAGCAACGGCAGCTGCTGCGAAGCCTTGATCGCCGTGCGGGCCCGAGAGGAACCCTTGTCCGCCAGCGCTTCCAGACGGTCACGGCGCGCGGTGATCACCGCGAACTCGGCGCCGACGAAGAAGGCGTTGCCCGCCAACAACAAGACCACGATCAGAAAGTTCATGACGACACCACCCGCAGCTCGGCCACGCGGTGCTTGTCCATTCGCATGACGGTGACCCGCCAGCTGTCGACCCGGATCTCGTCGCCGACGTCGGGGATGCGGCCGAGCCGGGCCAGCACCAGGCCCGCCAACGTCTCGTAGTCGCCGTCGGGCATCCGGAAACCGGTCGCCTCGGCCACCTCGTCGTCGCGCAGCAGGCCCGACACGAGCCAGCTGTCCTTGCCCAGCGACCGCACCGGCGGCGCCTCGCCCCGGTCGTGCTCGTCGCGCACGTCACCGACGATCTCCTCGACGACGTCCTCCAGCGTCACCAGACCCGCGGTGCCGCCGTACTCGTCGACGACCAGCGAGGCCTGCAGACCCGAAGCGCGCAGCCGGTCCAGCAGGGCGTCACCCTCCAGCGTCTCCGGCACGGAGTACACCGGCCGCGTCAACGCGGACAGAGGAGTCGTCCCGCGCAGAGCAGCCGGCACGGCGAACGCCTGCTTCACGTGCACCATCCCGCGCACCTCGTCCAACGACCCGTCGTGCACCGGAAATCGGGAGAACCCGGTCTGCCGCGCCTTCATGACGAGGTCCGCGACCGTCGCGTCGGCCCGCAGCGCCTCGACCCGCACGCGCGGCGTCATCAGCTCACCGGCGGTCCGGTCGCCGAACCGCAGCGAGCGGTCCAGCAGCACCGCGGTGCCCTGATCCAGCGTGCCGTGCTCGGCGGAGGTCCTGACCAGCGCGCCGAGCTCCTCCGGCGACCGCGCGGACGCCAGCTCCTCGACCGGCTCGACGCCGAACCGGCGGACCAGCCAGTTCGCCGAGTTGTTCATCGCGGTGATCAGCCAGCGGAACACGCTGGAGAACGCCGCCTGGATGCCGACCACCAGACGTGCGGTCTCCAGCGGCTTCGCGATCGCCAGGTTCTTGGGCACGAGTTCGCCGAACACCATCGACAACGCCGTGGCGATCGCCAGCGCCAGCGCCAGCGACAACCCGCCGGCCACCGACAACGGCACGCCCAGCGCCGTCAGGCCGGGTTCGATCAACGACGCGATCGCGGGTTCCGCGATGTAACCGGTGATCAGCGTGGTCAGCGTGATGGCGAGCTGCGCGCCGGAGAGCTGGAACGAGAGAGACCTGTGCGCACGGTCGATGGTGCGCGCCTTCGCATCGCCCACCTCGGCGACGTGACGCTCAACGGTGCTTCGTTCCAGCGCGGTCAGCGAGAACTCCGCCGCCACTGCGATGAAGGTGCCCGCGGTCAGCGCCACGACGGCGACCAGACCGAGCACGCTCAACAGGATTCCGGTCACCTACGCGCTCCTGAACAGCAGGAACAAGGGACCGGGCAAATATGCCAGCCAGGGCCAGACCCCATGGGGACGGCTCAACTCCTCATGACTAAGTACGTGAACAGCCAGATGAGTCTAATTGTGGGCAGTCGAGGCCCTGAGCACCACCTCGCCCGCCACGCGGACGGTGCGGGCCTCGTCACCCCCGGCGTCCAGCACGAGACCTGCGGCGATCTCGCCCATCTCCTCGAGCGGCAGCCGCACGGTCGACAGCGCCGGAACCGTGTCGCGCAGCGTCGGGATGTCGTCGAACCCGGCGATCGACATGTCCTCCGGCACCCGCACGCCACGCTCGCGCAGCGCGGCCATCGCGCCCATCGCCATCACGTCCGTCACGGCGAACACGCAGGTAGCACGTGATTTCGAGGCCAGCAGCTCCATCGCGGCCGCGTACCCGCCGTCACGCGTGAACGCCCCGTTGAACACCACGGGCGGTGCGACACCGGCGTCCGCGAGACCCGCCTTGAACCCCGCGAGCCGGTCGCGGGCCACCACGAGTTCGGAAGGTCCACCCAATACGGCGAACTTCTTGTGCCCGAGCTCGGTCAGCGCACGGGCGAGAGCGCGCCCACCCGCGCGGTTGCCGGGCACGACCGTGTCGGTGCGGAGCTTCGCCTGCGACACGCACGCGACACGCCCACCCTGCTCGGTGAACGCGTCGATCTCCGCGGCCAGCCGGGATTGCGACGCACGGTCAGTCGTCCGCGAACCGGCCAGAACGACCGCACGTGCCCGATGCGCACGCAGAGTAGAAAGCAGCTCCACCTCGCGTTCGGGACGGCGACCCGTCGTGCCGAGAACGACGACGAGCCCCGCTTCCTCAGCCACCCGCGTCACGCCCGCGGCGATGCACGAGAAGTACGGGTCGGTGATGTCGTGGACCACCAGTCCCACGAGAGAACTCGAGTTGCGGGCCAGCGCCTGCGCGGAGGCGTTCGGCACGTAGCCGAGCTGCTCCGCGGTGCGCAGGACGCGGTCGCTCAGCTCCCCGCTCACCTGGCGCGTGCTGCCGTTGAGCACGCGAGAAGCGGTCGCCAGCGACACACCCGCCTGCTTCGCCACCTCGGCGAGCGTCACCTGTCGGGCGGACACGACCACCTCCGTCAAACGTGCATGTGAGCGCTGAGACTAACTCGCGCGGAGGTTGACGGCCGTCAAGTGCCGCGATTAGCGTGGCGGGAAAGCGCTTTCCAGCGCTGCTACCAGGGAGGTGCGATGGCGGTTCGGACCATCGGAGTGGCGGTCAACGGCGTCACCGGGCGGATGGGATATCGCCAGCACCTGGTCCGGTCGCTGCTCCCGTTGCGCGACGAGGGAGTGCGGCTGCCGGACGGGACCGTGCTGAAGGTGGAACCGGTGCTCGTGGGCCGCAACGCCGACAAGCTCAAGGAGATCGCGGAACGGCACGACCTCGCGCACTGGACGACGGACCTCGACGCGGCGCTCTCGGACCCGTCGGTGGAGATCTACTTCGACTCGCAGGTGACGTCGAAACACGTCGAATCGATCACCAAGGCGATCGACGCGGGCAAACACATCTACACCGAGAAGCCGGTCAGCGAGACGGTCGAGGAGGCGCTCCAGCTCGCGCGCCTGGCCGACGCCAAGGGCGTGAAGCACGGTGTGGTGGCGGACAAGCTGTACCTGCCGGGCATCCGCAAGCTGAAGCGGCTGATCGACGGCGGCTTCTTCGGCCGGATCCTCAGCGTGCGCGGCGAGTTCGGCTACTGGGTCTTCGAGGGCGACTGGCAGCCCGCGCAGCGCCCGAGCTGGAACTACCGCACCGAGGACGGCGGCGGAATCGTCTCGGACATGTTCTGCCACTGGAGCTACCTGCTGCACGACCTGTTCGGCCGGGTCGAGGCGGTCACGGCGAGAGCCGTCACGCACGTCCCGACGCGCTGGGACGAGCAGGGCGTGGAGTACGCCGCCACCGCCGACGACGCCGCGTACGGAATTTTTGAAATCGAGAACGGCGTCATCGCCCAGATCAACTCGTCCTGGTGCGTGCGGGTGCGCCGCGACGAGCTCGTGGAGTTCCAAGTGGACGGCACCGAGGGGAGTGCGGTCGCGGGGTTGCGCGAGTGCTTCGTGCAGCCCCGCGCCGTCACGCCGAAGCCGGTCTGGAACCCGGATCTGCCGGTCACGCACCCGTTCCGCGACCAGTGGCAGCAGGTGCCGGACAACGAGGACTTCGACAACGGCTTCAAGGTGCAGTGGGCGGAGTTCCTGCGGCACGTCTACCAGGGCACGCCGTTCCCGCACGACTTCCGCGCCGGGGCACGGGGTGTCGCGCTGGCCGCCGCCGGGCTCCAGTCCTCTTCGGAGGGTCGACGCGTGGAGATCGCGGATGTCTGACCGAGAACGGATCGTGTTCGCGGCAGCACACGTTGTCGCCAAAGATGAACGCACGGTGGACTGGGACGCGACTTTGGCGTTCCGGCACCACCTCTGGTCGCACGGCCTCGGCGTCGCGGAGGCGATGGACACCGCGCAGCGCGGCATGGGCCTGGACTGGCCGACCGCCGCCGAGCTGATCCGCCGCAGCGCCGCCGAGAAGTCCGGACGGATCTGCGCGGGCGTCGCGACCGATCACCTCACGGGCGAGGTCGGCCTGGACGACGTGCTCAAGGCGTACCTGGAGCAGCTCGACGTCGTGCAGGAGGCGGGCGCACAGCCGGTGCTGATGTGTTCACGCCAGCTCGCGGCGTCCGCGCGTGGCCCCGAGGACTACGAGAAGGTCTACGGGACTCTGCTGGACCGCGTCAGTGAACCGGTGATCCTGCACTGGCTCGGCACTGCGTTCGACCCGGCGCTGCAGGGGTACTGGGGCTCGGCCGACGTCGGCCAGGCCACCGACAACTTCCTCGCGATCATCGCCGCACGCCCGGACAAGGTCGACGGCGTGAAGGTCTCGCTGCTCGACGCCGACCACGAGATCGGGCTGCGGCGCAGGCTTCCGGCCGGCGTGCGCTGCTACACCGGCGACGACTTCAACTATCCGGACCTGATCGCGGGCGATTCACAGGGATACAGCCACGCCTTGCTCGGCATTTTCGATCCGATCGCGCCGGTGGCTGCTAAGGCGTTGCAGAAGCTCGCACTAGGTGACACCGACGAGTTCCACCGGATCATGGCGCCCACGGTTCCGTTGTCGCGCCACCTGTTCAGCGCGCCGACCTACTACTACAAGACCGGTGTGGTGTTCCTGGCGTGGCTGGCCGGGCATCAGGAACAGTTCCTGCTGCTCGACGGCCTGGAATCCGCGCGCAGCGTCGAACATCTGGCCGAGGCGAAACGGCTGGCGGAGGTCGCCGGCGTGATCGACCCCGACTTCGCGGAACGGCGGTGGCGGCAATGGCTCGCCTCTCGCTGAACCAGGCCACGATCAAGCGCGCGACCGTCGTCGAAGCCGTCGAAGGCTGTGCCCGGCACGGCATCGAGTCGATCGGCCTGTGGCGCGAACCTGTCGCCGACCACGGGCTGGAGCGCACCGCGAAACTCGTCGCGGACGCGGGACTGCGCGTGTCGTCATTGTGCCGGGGTGGGTTCCTCACAGCCGTGGACAACCGCGCTGCGTTGGACGACAACCGCCGTGCGATCGAAGAAGCCGCGGCGTTGCGCACGGACACGTTGGTCATGGTCGTCGGCGGTGTCGCGGGCGACAAGGACCTGATCGGCGCACGTCAGCGTGTTGCGGACGCCATCGCGGAACTGTCGGTGTTCGCGGCGGAAGCAGGCGTGACGCTGGCGCTCGAACCCATGCATCCGGTGTTCTGCGCGGACCGAGGCGTGCTGTCGACGTTGGCGCAGGCGCTGGACATCGCGGAGAAGCACGAGTCCGTGGGTGTCGTCGTCGACGCGCTGCACGTCTGGTGGGACCCCGACCTCGACGCGCAGATCGTGCGCGCGGGAGAGAACATCGCGTCGTACCAGGTGTGCGACTGGCTCACCCCGGTGCCGGCGGACGTGTTGCTGGGCCGCGGTTATCCGGGCGACGGAAACATCGATCTCGACCGGCTGACCAGGCATGTCGCTGCCACCGGATATTCGAGGGACGTCGAAGTGGAGATCTTCAACGCCGACATCTGGGCGGCGGACTTCGACGAGGTGATCGAGGAGGTCTCGCGCAGGTACCACTCCATTGTGGAACCGGCGCTCTAGGCAACGCGGGGAAGCCGGTCGTCGACGGCGGCGACGACCGACCCCGGCGTTGGTATGTATATATCCGAAAACCAGTGCTCTTTGGTCCAGTTTTCAGATAAATCTCAGGAATCAGCCGCCGTTGAAGAACCTGTAAACCTTTGCACTGTGTTTCGGCTTCGCGGTCGTGATCTTGATGACCGCGTCGAACATGGACCGGCCGAGCTCGGCGCGGGCCGCGACAGCCGGGTGCGTGGTGCTGAAGTTGACGTCGTTCGCGGCCTTGTCGCCGTCGAACTGGCCCGACGCGAACATCGAGTAGATCAGGATCGCGCGGTTGTCCTCGCTGAACATGATCCCGGCCTCGTTGCGGCCGTCCTCGAACCATCCGGCCTTCGTCGCGACCCGCAGCCGCTCGTTGGTCGACAGGTTGAGCCGCACGCCGTCGGTGAAGCTCGCCGTGGCACGCAGGATGTTCAGCAGGTACGCGGTGGAGGCCGGCGACAGCAACTGGCCGTCGACCAGCTTCTGCAGCAGCGTGTGCGTCTCCCGCGCCGTCGTGGTGCCGAGGAAAAACCGGTTCGGGTTCGCGACCGGGACGACCTGCGTGTGCACGAAGCCCTTGTCCCGGAGGATCTGGTTCAGTTCCAGCGCCGGCACCACCAGGCCGCACAGGCGAACCGCGGTGTTGTCCGAGACGGTGAGCAGGTTCGCCAGCGCGTGGCCGACCGTGATCTCGCTCGGGTACGCGCCGTCGAGCGCGAAGATGCCGTCGGTGTCCTGGATGACGATGGCGGCGGACACCGTGACCGTCTGGTCGAGCTTGATCAGCCCGCGGTCCACCTTGTCCAGCACGGCGACCGCGACGGCCACCTTGTTGACGCTGTAGGCCTCGACCACCTTGTCGGCGTTCTCGTCGACGGCGGACTTCGTCGTGCCGTCGAGGTCGGCGACCGTGATCAGCGACGACCAGCTGCCGCGCGCCTTCCTGGTCTGCCGGCGATACACCTGCGCCACGCGCTTGCGTGACCTCTCGGCGGTGGCCGGATAGCGTTCGATTTCGGCCTCCGCGTCTTCTTGTGCCTGCGCTGCACCGTTGGAGCCGAGCACGGCCGTCGCGGCCGCGACGGTACCCAGCCCGAACACGGACCTGCGGTTCAAAGTCATGCCGGACATCAAAACAGGCGCCCCTGACACTTCCCTGACTAGGGTTCCAGATCATGGAAAACGTCTTCGTGGTGACCGGCGCTTCCCGCGGTATCGGGGCAGCGACCGCCGCTTTGGCCGCCGACGCCGGGTATCGCGTGGTGCGGGCCTCGCGTTCGGCAGAAGAATCTGTCGGTGACCGCGGGTGGGACGCCAAATGTGACGTTTCTTCATGGGATTCCGTGCAGGACCTCATGTCGCGTGTGGAGTCGCGGTGGGGCCGGATCGACGTGGTCTTCGCGAACGCGGGCGTTTCGGTCGACACATCGTTCGTTTCCGACGCCGGTGCGAAGCCCGTCGAGTGGACCGACATGGTCGTCACGAACGTCTGTGGCCCGGCGTTCACGGCTCGTGCCGCCATGCCCGCGCTGATGCGGTCCGGCGGGCATCTGGTGCTGACCGGGTCCGCCGCCGGTCGAGGCGTCCGGCCTGGCAACCTGTACTCGGCCACCAAGTGGGCCGTCACCGGGCTGGCGCAGGCGATCCGGGCGGAGGCGGTGGAGACCGGGGTCAGGGTGACGGTGATCCAACCCGGACTCGTCGACACCGACGCGATCCCGCCGTCGCGTGTGGATGATCCGAAGCTGGAACCGGAAGACGTTGGCAGGGCGGTGCTTTACGCCGTGTCGCAGCCGTCCACTGTAGATGTGAACGAGATCTTGCTGCGGCCGACCGGACAGGCCGCACATCGCTGAGGGGGATTTTGCCGTGGAACGTGTCGTGCTCTTCGCGGTCGGTGGAGGCGGTGATCCCGTGCGCCACCAGCCGTTGCTGGACGCGTTCGAGGCTCGCGGCTGCCGGGTGATCGCGCCCGCCTTCGAACGCCTGCACCCCCAGCAGGCGACCTGGGACGACTACCTCGCGCGGCCACTCGGCCTGGTCGAGGCGCTGCGGGACGTCGATCCCGACGCCGAGGTCGCGGTGATCGGCCATTCGATCGGCGCCTGGGCGGCCCTGTGCCTCGCGGGCGCGACGCCGTGGAGCAAGGAACGCCGGCCGCTCGACGTGCCGCGCGATTCCCGCGTCAGCCGCCTCGTGCTGTACACGCCGCCCGCCGGCTGGTTCGCGGCTCCCGGCGCGCTGGACGCCGTGAAGGCGCCGATGCTCGCCTACGTCGGTGAGCTCGACGCCTTCGTGCCGGCCTCGGAGGTCGAGGTCCTGAAGTCCGCACCGGCCGAGCTCGACCTGCGGGTAGTGCCGCGGGCGGGGCACTTCAGCTTCGTGCACGTGCCGCCGCCCGGCATGGACGAGGATCCGGCGTTCGACCGCGACCGGTTCCTGGCTCAGATGGTCGACGACACCGTGGAGTTCAGCCTTCGCTGACGCGCCGCGTCAGGTGCTGACCGCGGGCTTCGCGGGCACGATGTTGTGCCAGAGGTTGAACGCGTTGCCGGGGTCGTATTCGGCCTTGATCGCGGCGAGCCGGTCGTAGTTCTCCCGGCCGTAGCCGGCGACGACGCGGTCCGCGCCCTCGTCGCCGATGAAGTTGAGGTAGACCGCGCCCGTGGTCCACGGTGCGAGCACGTCACGCAGGTGATGCGCCCAGTCCCGCGCCCGCTGGTCGTCCGCGGGGTCCTCCCACAGTCCCAGCGGATGCGCGATCCAGGGCGTGTCGCGGTTGGCCATCGGCCAGCCGTCCGCGTTGCGGGCGACCGCGCCGCCCCACGGGATCATGGCGTGCTGAGAGGGCGACGGGACGATCATCTTCCCGGCGGCGGCGCAGAACGCCTGCACCGCCTCGTCGGGCAACGACCGCAGGTACTCGGCGGACCAGTAGTTCCGGAAGCCGGGCGGATCGTCCAGCATGGACTGGAGGTCGGCGTAAGGCATGTCGGTCAGCACCAGCGCGTGCGGCTCCAGCGCCGTGAGCGGGGCGACGAGGCTTCCCAGCTCCTCGGCGTTGCCCATGTAGGTGACGAGAACCCCGCAGCAGAGCTGGCCGACGAGCTCGGCGGGCACGAACTCCTCCGGCGGCCCGGTCATGTACAGCGCGCCGCCGCCGGCCTCGTCCGGCGAGGTCTCCATGAAGTCGCGGAAAGCACGGGTCGCGGCTTCGCCCTCCTCGGCGGGCCACAGCATGAGCGCGAAGGAGAACTCCGGCATCGGGTGCAGCCGGAACGTGAACGACGTGGCCACCCCGAAGTTGCCACCACCGCCGTGTAACGCCCAGAACAGGTCGGGGTTCTCGGTCTCGCTCGCGGTCACCGTCCGGCCGTCGGCGAGCACCAGGTCGACGGCGAGCAGGTTGTCGCACGCCAGCCCGCACTTGCGCTCGATCCAGCCGGACCCGCCGCCCAGCGTCAGCCCGGCGACGCCCGTGGTGGAGACCCTGCCTCCGGTCGTGGCGGCCCCGAAGGGTTGCGCGGCCCGGTCGAACGCACCCCACGTGGCTCCGCCTCCCACCACGGCGCTGCGTCCGTCCGGTGCGATCGAGACGGCGTTCATCCGGCGCATGTCCAGCACCAGCCCGTCCTGCACGAGGCTCGCGCCCGCCACGCTGTGGCCGCCGCTGCGCACCGCCACCGGCATCCCGGCACGCTGGGCGAAAGCGAGTGCTTCTCGCACGTCGGCCGTGTTGTCGCATTGGGCGATCACCGCCGGTCTCGTCTCGATGGCGCTGTTGAACAAGGCTCGCGCGTCCTCGTACGCCTGGTCGTGCGCGGTGAGCAGGGTTCCGGAGAAGACGGCGCGCAGGCTCCCTAGGTCTGTCATGGCTGAACCTCCCTGAGTGGTGAGTTCACTCAGGTTCCGCCACCTGCGGGATTCCCGCTCGCCCAGTAAGAGTCCCCTAATAACCGGGCACGCTGCGTTTCCCGATGACTCCGTTCAGCCTTCGCTGAGCACCGCAGAACACCGCTGCAAGAGCGCGCGCAGCTGTGCGCGCTCCTCAGGCGTGAACGCGTCCGCCAGCTTCTGCTCCACCGCGACCGCGCCCTTGTCGGCCTTCCGGAACGTCGCGTAGCCCGCCTCGGTCAGCCGGTTCTCCAGGACGTTGCGCTGCCACTGGTGCGGCGTGCGCTCCACGAGCTCCATGGCGACCAGGTTCTGCAGGATCGTCGTCATCGTCTGCGGCGTCACCAGGCACAACCGGGCGAGCTCCGCCGCCGGCGCGCCGGGGTGGTCGCTGAGCGCCAGCAGCGCCGAGTACTGCGGCACCGTCAGGCCGGCCGGTCGCACCGCCGCCGCTTTCGCGGTCATCAGTTCGAGCTCGGCGCGCTTGATGTCTCCGCCGATCCGCTCACTGCTCCGCATCCGTTCATCGTATGAGTGTGGTAAGAGTATTGATAGTTATCAGGACTCTGATAGCTGTCAGGGCTCTTACTGGAGGGAAGCAATGCGCATCGCGCTTGCCGTCTTGGCGGCGTTGTTGCTGGTCACGGGTACGGCTTCGGCGGCGCCGCGGTCCATCGCGGGTTCGTCGCCGTCGCTGCACCCCGAGGGCGTGCAGTGGGATCCGTCGCGCGGCCAGTTCCTGGTCAGCTCGCTGCGCCACGGCACGGTGTCGCTGGTCAGCACGTCCGGCCGGGTCCGGCCGCTGGTCAGCGGGACCCGGATGGTGTCGACGTTCGGTGTCCAGGTGGACCGGGGCCGGTTGCTGGTCGCCTACGGGGACATCGGGCTGGGGGAACGGTCGTCGCCTGGTCAGTCGGGGCTGGGGATCTTCGACCTGCGCACCGGACGTGCGCTGAAGTTCGTCGACATTCCCAACGGTGCCAACGACGTGGCGGTCGACCCGGCCGGCAACGCCTACGTCACCGGGACTCTCGGCGACACGATCTGGAAGGTCGATCGCGCGGGCACCGTGACCGCGTTCGCCCAGGATTCACGGCTGGGTGGAGCGGCGTTCGGCAACAACGGAATCGTGTGGGATCCCAGGGGATTCCTCGTCACCGGCCACTACACGAACGGCACGTTGTTCAAGGTCACGCGTGGTCAGGTCGAGGAGCTGCCGGCGCCTCGGCTGCCGGGGGCGGACGGCCTCACGCTGACGCCGCACGGGTTGGTGGTCGTCACCAACAGCCTTAGTGCGCCTGGGAAGAACGCGGTGACCGTTTTGGACACGCGTACTTGGCAGGTGAAGTCGCAACGTGACTGGGGGACTGCACCTACTACGGCCGCACGCACGCCGTACGGGACGTACGTGTTGAGCGGCCGGGTCGACGTGTTGGTGAAGGGGGAGACGACGGACGAGTTCAGCCTCGACCGATGAACTCGACGAGCAGCCGGTTGATCTCCTCCGGCCGCTCCAGGTACCCGACGTGCCCGCAGTCGGCGACCTCGACGTAGCGGGCCGACGGGATCGCGTCCGCCACCTCGCGTGACAGGCGGGGTGGCAGGACGAGGTCGTCCGCGAAGCCGATCACCAGCGAGCGCGTGCTGATGGCGCGGTAGGCGTCCAGGCGGTGGTCGTAGTCGCTGAGGGCGAGCTGGGCCCGTTCGCCGCCGCTGAGAGCGGAGCCGGCGAACTCGTACATCTGCAGCCAGTCGCGGGCGACGATCGGGTCCGCGAGGGTCGCCTGCGAGACGTTGCGGGTCAACGAGGCCACGGCGTAGAACGACGCCGGCACTTCGACGCCCTTGTCGTGCAGGTCGCAGAGCGTGCGCGACCAGGCCTGCTGCAGCGGGTCGGCGCGGCCGGCGGTCGCCATCATCACCGCGGACCGGACCAGCGCCGGGTGCTTCAGCGCCAGTTCCTGCGTGATGCGGGCGCCCAGCGACGTGCCGATGACGTGGGCCGGGCCGCCCAGGTGCTCGATCAGCGCCGCGGTGTCGGCGACCATGTCGTCGATGGTGAAGCCGGTCGCGCACTCGGACGACGGCTTGATCCCGCGGTTGTCGAAGTACGCGACCCGGTAACCGGCCTTGACCAGCGCGGGCACCTGGTAGCTGCGCCACACGCGACCTGGGCTGCCGGTGCCCATCACCAGCACGACGAGATCGCCGGAGCCCTCGGTCTGGACGTTGAGCTCGATGCCGTTGAGCGGGACGATCGCCATGGCTGGTGATCCTAGAAGCGGCACAAAGGCCTGATCGCATCGGCGTGAGAGGGATACCGCGCGCACAGGTCGTCCGCGTGGCCGAACGACACGATGTCGTCGGTGTACGGCGGCACCACCACCGTGCCGACCAACGACCAGTCACCGTCCGGCGCGCTGCCCTGCCACACGCCCGCAGGGACGACGACCTGCGGGTTGGACGCGCTCAAGAGAGGTTGCTGCACAGTGCCGTCCGGGAAGAGCAGCAGCATCCGCAACGGCGAACCGGCGTGGAAGTTGTAGATCTCCAGGTGCTCCAGCACGTGCATGCCCGAGAAGTCGGGCTTGCGCAGCAGGTACGCGATCGAGGACACCTCGTCGGACCGGTGGGTCTGCGCGAAGTAGCCGCCCTCGACGGGAAGCTCCTGCATGTTCAACGACGAAATCAACTGCGCGGGGTCCAACTGGGCAGGGTCCAACTGTTCTGGGGTCACGTCATCTCCGGGAGCGGGGAACCGTGCACGACGACCATGCCCTTGCCGAGCCGTTTCGCCGTGTACATCGCGGCGTCGGCGGCACCGAGCACGTCGTCGGCCGTCACTGAAGGGTCGTACGAAAGCCGTTGTGCCACACCGATGCTGGCGTGCACGCGATGAACACGGCCGTGCACCTCGTGCGGGTGCGCGAGAGAGGCCAACAGCCGCGCGCCGATCTCGTCGGCGTCCCCGCCGTCGATCAGCACACCGAACTCGTCACCGCCCAACCTCGCGACGGTGTCCTCTGCCCGAACGCTGTTCTCCAGCCGTGCGGCGACATTGCGCAGAACGATGTCGCCCTCGGCGTGCCCGTGGTTGTCGTTCACGGCCTTGAAACCGTCGACGTCGATGAACAGCAGGATCAACGGCTGTGCGCGATCGCGGTCCTCCAGCGCGCGCTCCAGCCGTTCGCGGAACAACGAGCGGTTCGCGACGCTGGTCAACGGGTCGTGCGTCGCCTCGTGCCGTAGTTGTTCGCGAGAGACACGGAGCTGGTCCATCAACCTGACGTTGTCCATCATCGTGAGGAGCTGACGCACGATCACGAGACACACGACGGCGAGACCGACGTAGATCTCGACCGGGTTGAGGCGGCCGCCGGTCGCGGTGTTCCACATGATGAACAGACCGGTGATCGCGAGCGGCAGGTACGGCACGAACAGGTGCAGCAGGTCGGCCATGCGCATGCGGCCGGACGTCGGTTCGAGGTTGCGCGTCGGGGCCAGCGCGCCGAGGAAGAACAGCGCCGGGCACAGCATGAAGCCGATGTCCGCGGTCGCCGGGATCGCCGTGATGCCCTTCGAGATGTAGAACGCGAACACCCAGCCCGACGACGACTGTGCGATACCGGCCATCGCGACGAACAACATCGGCCACTGCCGCACGGACTGATGCGTCCACGACAGCACAACGATCGCCACGAGCAACACGAGGTACGCGGCGGGATGCGCGACAACTGTGGCGAAACCAGGCCCTTCAGTTGCCCACGCGCGTGTGAGCGACTCCAGTGCCGACACCCACGTCAACACGAACAGCGACCCGATCACGATCAGTCCGTCGAGGATCACGACCGTGCGGCTGCGGTAGTTCGGCAACAGGTCGTCGGCGCGGCGTTGTTGTGCCTTCACGATGACCGCGGCCAGGCACAGCACCGGTGTCATCGTGAACCCGAGCGGCGCGATCGTCGACGACGGCAGTTGCACACCCAGGATCTGCTGTCCCCAGATCCACGCCGACAGCCCGATGCTGAGGCTCGTCAACGCGGCGGTCATCCACCGGTCGCCCCGGCGCGCGTACGCGACAAGTGCAGCTACGGCAAAGAGGAGCTGCACGACCTTGTCAATCGCGAGGCCGATTTCACGCGGCGCGGCGAGGGCCGTGAGGATGGTGACCGTCATGACGGTGCCGACGCCCCCCACGACGAGCCAGAACCTCTTCACCGCATCTCCCGTGATCGAAACCCGATCACCGTAGTGAGGCGGGCCTGGACTTGTCGAACCGTGTCGGTGCGAGTCCCCTCGAGGTGCACCGGATATGGTTCGAACTGTTGTTCGTTCAGCGATGCGGGGAGCTGTTGTGCGGGTGTTCGGGGTCGACCCCGGTCTGACCAGGTGCGGCTTCGGCGTGGTCGACGGCGGGCCCGGCCGGGTCGTGCGCGCGGTCGCCGTCGATGTCCTGCGCACGCCCGTTGACGCTCCGCTGTCCGTGCGGCTGCACGAGCTGTACATCGGCGTCTGCGAGTGGCTCGACAAGTACGAGCCCGAGGTCGTGGCCATCGAACGGGTCTTCGCGCAGCACAACGTCCGCACCGCGATGGGAGTCGCGCAGGCGTCCGGAGTGGTGGCTTTGGCTGCCGCGCAACGGAACCTGCCGGTCGAGTTCCACACGCCGTCCGAGGTCAAGGCCGCCGTGACGGGGTCGGGCCGCGCGGACAAGGCGCAGGTGACGGCGATGGTGACGAAGCTGCTCGGCCTGAAGGTGGCACCGAAACCGGCGGACGCGGCCGACGCGCTGGCCATCGCGATCTGCCACCAGTGGCGCGCGCCGATGCGCTCGCGGCTGGAGGAGGCGCAGGCACGGGCGGCCGAGCTGGCCCGCGTGCACAAGGCGAAGCTGGCCGAGGCGGCCCGGCGGAGCGCAACGTGACGACCGTGGCGGCCAACGAGCCTCCGATGAGTGCGATGGCTTCAGTGCGGGCCGAAATTGTCGGTGCCGGCTGGAAGAATGAAATCAAGGGGTCCCCTTCGCGAGGGGACGCCTGCGCGAGCGTGAAGTCCGGAGGAACCAGGTGATCTCGTCACTGCGCGGCCAGGTGCAGCACGTCGGCCTCGACCACGCCGTCGTCGAGGTGGGCGGTGTCGGGTTCGCCGTCCAGATGACCCCGACCACGCTCGCCACCCTGCGCCGCGGCGAGGAGGCCAGCCTCGCCACCACCCTCATCGTGCGCGAGGACAGCCTGACGCTGTTCGGGTTCGCCGACGCCGAGGCCCGCGAGCTGTTCTCACTCCTGCAGACCGTCAGCGGCATCGGCCCGCGCATCGCCCTGGCGACGCTCGCCGTGCTGGAACCGGACAAGCTCCGGCACGCGCTCGCCGAAGGCAACATCACCGTGCTGACGCAGGTGCCGGGCATCGGCAAAAAGGGCGCGGAACGCCTCATCATCGAGCTCCGCGACAAGGTCGGCGCCCTGCCCGCACCCACCACGCCCGCGCACAGCCAGACGCGCGACCACGTCGTCGAAGCGCTGCTCGGCCTCGGCTTCCCGGCCAAGTCGGCAGAAAGCACCGTCGACAGCGTGCTCGCGGACAACCCGGACCAGTCCACGTCCGCCGTCCTGCGCAGGGCGCTCGCGACCCTGGGGCGCAAGTGACCGAGGACGAGCTCAGCCCGTACGAGGCGCCCGCCGAGCGGGACGTCGAGACCACGCTGAGGCCCCGTGACCTGCACGAGTTCGTGGGTCAGCAACGCGTGCGCGAACAGCTCGAACTGGTGCTGCACGGCGCCATGCGACGGGGGACCGCGCCGGACCACGTCCTGCTCAGCGGCCCTCCCGGCCTGGGCAAGACGTCGCTCGCCATGATCATCGCCAAGGAGCTGAACAGCGCCATCCGCATCACCAGCGGTCCCGCGCTCGAACGCGCCGGCGACCTCGCCGCGATGCTGTCCAACCTGGTCGAGGGCGATGTCCTGTTCATCGACGAGATCCACCGGATGGCCCGCCCGGCCGAGGAGATGCTGTACCTCGCGATGGAGGACTTCCGGGTCGACGTCGTGGTCGGCAAGGGCCCCGGCGCGACCAGCATCCCGCTCGACATCGCGCCATTCACGCTGGTAGGAGCCACGACGAGGTCCGGAGCGCTCACCGGGCCGCTGCGCGACCGGTTCGGCTTCACCGGCCACATGGAGTTCTACAGCGCCGACGAGCTCGATCTGATCGTGAAGCGCAGCGCGAAGATCCTCGGCGTCGACATCGACGTGGACGCCGCCATCGAGATCGCCGGCCGCTCCAGGGGCACCCCCCGGATCGCGAACAGGCTGCTGCGCCGCGTGCGGGACTTCGCCGAGGTCAGGGCCGACGGCAGAGTGACGGAAGACATCGCGAAGCAGGCCCTCGAGGTCTACGACGTCGACCAGCTCGGCCTCGACCGGCTCGACCGCGCCGTGCTGAGTGCGCTGGTCAAGAGCTTCAACGGGGGACCGGTCGGGGTGTCGACGCTCGCCGTCGCGGTCGGTGAGGAGCCGACCACGGTGGAAGAGGTGTGCGAACCGTATTTGGTGCGGGCTGGCATGCTGGCCCGGACACCGCGCGGCCGAGTGGCGACGCCGGCCGCGTGGTACCACCTGGGGCTGGAGCCGCCCGCCGGTGATCAACTGTGGTGACCTGGCACAATCGGTGAAAGCACCTGGACATATCGGACGTGCGTCGAGGCATGTCCACTTGATCGGAGAATGATGGGCAACCTTTCGTCTTTGATGTTCCCGCTGCTTCTGGTTCTGCTGGCGGTGCCGCTGTTCCTCAGCGCGCGCAAGCAGAAGCGGGCGATGGCCGAGCAGAAGAACCTGCAGGACTCGCTTGCTCCCGGCGACAAGGTGATGACCACGTCAGGCCTGTACGGCACCGTCGCCGACGCGAGCCACGACACCACCATCGACATCGAGATCTCCGAAGGTGTCGTCACGCGCTGGCTGCGCGCCGCCATCCGCGAGAAGGTCGCCGAGACCGACGAGGCCGTGGTCGAGAAGACCGACGACGACGTTGAGGAAGAGGTGCCCGCGGCCACCGCACAGGTCGCTGAGCCCCTGGACCACAGCGCCAAGAAGTAATTGCATACGCTCGCACTCCTGGAGTTGGCAACTGTGAACCCCGCCAACTCCAGGTAGTGACGCGCAGCTCACGCGGCGCGCGTTACGCTGCGCGCTCGGAAACCATAGCTACTAGGAGACGGACGGATCGTGGCACCTCCGGCCGGGCAAATTCGCCCTGCGAAGTATTTGGCGGGTTTTGTCCTCATCGTGGTCGCGCTCTACGCCCTGGTGTTTCTCACCGGGAACGGTTCGGCCAAACCCAAGCTCGGAATCGACCTCCAGGGCGGCACTCTCGTCACCCTGACCGCGCGTCAGGAAGACGGCGCCCAACCGAGCGAGGAAGCGCTGAACCGGGCACGTGACCTCATCGAGGTGCGCGTCAACGGTCTCGGTGTCTCCGGTGCCGAGGTCGTGCGAGACGGCAACAACCTGGTGATCACCGTGCCGGGCGCGGACAGCGAAGGCGCGAAGGGCCTCGGCCAGACCGCCCGCCTCGCGTTCCGCAAGGTCATCGGTCAGCCGGTCCCGGCGGGCACGCCGACCGCTCCGCAGACCTCGTCGAGCGGCACGCCGTCGAGCAGCGCGAGCACGCCGCCGTCGACTCCGCCGAGCCAGAGCGCGGGCACCCCCTCGTCGAGCAACGCTCCGCAGGGCCGCCCCGCGCCGAACCTCGCCGCGCAGCCGTCCAGCACGCCGCCGAGCAGCAGCACCGCTCCGTCGAGCACCGCGCCGAGCACGCCGCCGGCCCCCTCCAACGTCGACCCGAAGGTCGCGAAGGAGATCCAGGAGGCCAAGGCGCTGCGCCAGGCCACGGACCCGCAGATCCTGCAGCAGGCCGCGATCATGCTCGACTGCACGCAGCCCGACCCGCTGCGCGGCAACGACGACCTCGACAAGCCGCTCGTCACCTGTGACGAGAAGGGCGAGTTCAAGTACACGCTGGCTCCGGTCAACCCTCCCAAGGAGGACACCCAGACCAAGCCGGACGACTACACGAACTACACCCGCCTCACCGGTGAGGACATCAACAACGCCGCGGCCAACAACAACCCGAACGGCACCGGCTACGTCGTCAACCTGGACTTCAAGTCCGACGGCGGCTCGAAGTGGGCCAAGTTCACCTCGGCCAACGTCCAGCAGGCCGTCGCGGTCGTGCTCGACGGCGAGGTCATGTCCGCGCCGAACATCCAGTCGGCGATCGAGGGCGGCTCGACCGAGATCAGCGGCAAGTTCACGCTGAAGGAAGCCCAGAACCTCGCGAACACGCTGAAGTACGGCGCGCTGCCGCTGTCCTTCGACTCGTCCGAGGCGCAGACGATCTCCCCGACGCTCGGCCTGCAGTCGCTCAAGGCGGGTCTGATCGCCGGCGGCATCGGCCTCGCGCTGGTGTTCGTCTACTGCATGTTCTACTACCGCCTGCTCGGCATCCTGACGATCCTGTCGCTGGGTCTGTCCGGCCTCATCATCTACGCCGTGCTGGTCCTGCTGGGCCGCATGATCGGGTTCACCCTCGACCTCGCCGGCATCGCAGGCTTCATCGTCGCCATCGGTATCACAGCCGACTCGTTCATCGTCTTCTTCGAACGACTGAAGGACGAAGTGCGTGAAGGCCGCACGTTCCGCTCGGCCGTGCCGCGCGCGTGGGTTCGCTCCCGCCGCACGATCCTGAGCGCCGACGCGGTCAGCTTCATCGCCGCCGCCGTGCTGTACATCATCGCGGTCGGCCAGGTGAAGGGCTTCGCGTTCACCCTGGGCATGTCGACGGTCCTCGACCTCGTGGTCGTGTTCCTCGTGACGCACCCGCTGGTCGCGATGGCCTCGAAGTCCAAGTTCCTGTCCAACCCGAAACTGTCCGGACTGGGCGGCGCCCTGCGCGAGGGTGCGTCTCACCGCGCGGGCACGTCCGGCAAGACCGCTGCCGTGAAGGAGGCCTGACATGAGCAACGTGTTCACGCGCCTCTATGTCGGCAACGGCGCTTTCGACATCGTCGGCAAGCGCATCCGCTGGTACATCACCTCGAGCATCATCCTGCTGGTGTGCATCGGTTCGATGGTGTTCAACGGCTTCAACCTGGGCATCGACTTCAAGGGCGGCACGAAGATCTCGATGCCGTCGGTGTCGGAGTCGAGCCAGACCATCACGCCGGCCTCCGTCGAGGACGCGTACGCGAAGGCACTGCCCGGCAAGAAGCCGAACGCCGTGCAGGCCGTCGGCTCCGGTGCCAGCGCGACGATCCAGATCAAGTCGCCCGCGCTGAACATCGGCGAGGTCGCGACCCTCAAGACGGCTCTGGCGCAGGACACCAAGCCGCAGGGCGGTCAGGGCGCCATCTCCGACAGCGCCGTGTCCGCGTCCTGGGGCGGTGAGATCAGCGGCAAGGCCCTGTGGGCCCTGTTCTGGTTCTTCGTCGCGGTGACCGCGTTCCTGGCGTTCTACTTCGAGTGGCGGATGGCCGTCGGCGCGCTCGTCGCCGTGTTCCACGACGTCATCATCACCGCGGGCGTGTACTCGCTCATCGGGTTCGAGGTGACGCCGGCGACGGTGGTCGGTCTGCTCACCATCCTTGGTTTCTCCCTGTACGACACGGTCGTCGTGTTCGACAAGGTCAAGGAGAACACCCGGGGCCTGCTGGGCCTGACCCGCCGCACCTACGGCGAGGCCGCCAACCTGGCGCTGAACCAGACCCTGATGCGCTCGATCAACACCTCGCTGATCGCGTTGCTGCCGGTCATCGGCCTGCTGGTCGTCGGCGTCGGCATCCTGGGCGTCGGCACGCTCCAGGACCTGGCGCTCGTGCAGCTCGTCGGTATGTTCATCGGCGCCCTGTCGTCGATCTTCATCGCGACGCCGGTGCTGGTCGACCTCAAGATGCGCGACCCGAAGTACATCTCGCAGGCCAAGCGCGTGGCCGCCCGCCGCGCCAAGGCCGCGGGTCCCCAGGTCGCCGAGGGCATCGAGTCGGTGGACGACGAAGCGCTGTCCTCCGACCTGCGCAAGGAAGAGGCGATGGCCGCCGCCGCGTCGGTGCCTCACCGCACCGCCAAGGCCGCGGACTCGCGCCGCCGCCCGACCGGGAAGCGTCAGCGTTGAAGTTGGATCGTGCTCTGGGACTGATGCGTGAGGTCCCCGACTTCCCCAAGCCCGGGGTCGTCTTCAGGGACCTCACGCCCGTCCTGGCCGACCCGGACGCCTTGCGCGCCATGGTCGACGCACTTCAGGACAAGATCGACGACAGCACCCAGGTGATCGCCGCCATCGAGTCGCGCGGCTTCCTCCTGGGTGCTGCCCTGGGCTACGGCTGGCGCTACGGCGTCGTGCCGCTGCGCAAACCGGGCAAGCTGCCGGTGGTCGCCGACTCCGAGTCCTACGACCTGGAGTACGGCAAGGCCTCGCTGGAGCTGCCCGCGGACGCGATCCATCCGGGACAACGCGTCGTCGTGGTCGACGACGTGCTGGCCACCGGTGGCACCGCGGAGGCCGCCTGCAAGCTCGTGGAGCGGGCGGGCGGCATCGTGACGGGTGTGTCGGTGGTGCTGGAGATCGCGGCTCTGGGCGGTCGCTCACGGCTCGCGGGCCGCGAGGTCAGCGCGCTGCTCGCGGTCTAGCCCGGCGACGTGATCAAGCCGATCACGATCGCCACCGCGATGTAGATCGGCACCGTGAACGGGATCAGCGTCCACGCCTTGAGGCGCCTCCTCAGCAGGATCAGCCACGTCACGGTCGTGGTCACCGCGAACAGGATCCCGCCGTCGACCAGCGCGGGCACCACACCGTCCCAGCCGGTCCGCGTGTTCAGCGCGCCGACGATGGACCGGGCGACGATCACGAGGTACCAGATTCCGGCACCCGCTGCGACGTGCAGAAATGGCGTGCCTTCTCGCACGGGTCGCGTTGTTGAACGTGGTGGCGATGCGGACGGATTCGGCTGCATTTGGTCCCCCCAGACCTGTCGTCGACTCACGACGAGTCACCAAGCATGTCAGAGGGGTGGCGCGGCCGTCACGAACCTGGCTGCGACGACGACCGTCAGCGCCCACAGGAAGTAGAAGATCGGCAGGCCCAGCAGGATCAGCCGCCACGCCTTCATGCCGCCGTGCGCGACTCGTAGCAGCGCCACCGAGGTGCCCAGCCATGGCACAACGCCGAGCAGCAGGGTGCTGAGCACGTTGTCGCCCCACACGTTGAGCAGGACGATCGCGGCGTACCAGATGCTTGCGAACGCCAGGCATTGCCAGTACGGGCGGTGAACGTGCGTGTGCTGCTCCATCGCTGCCGATCCTCTCAGGCCGGCGGTGGTGCGACGAAGGCGGCGCCGATGGTCACGAACACCAGCGTCACGAGCGACGCGGGCGCGGTCACCACGGCGATCTCCCACAGCTGCGGCGCTTTGGCCCGGCGCAGCACCAGCCAGCTCAGCGCGGTCGCGACCAGCCAGCCCACGGACGAGCCGATGATCGACCTCGGATCGATGTAGTCCGGGTCGTCGAGGGCCAGGTACGCCATCGTGCCGAGCCACACGAGCGTCATCGCGGCGCACCAGAGCAGTGTCCTCATGGTCGTGATTCTCTCAAGTGGATTCAATGGCGTCTTCGCCGACCTGGGTTTGCGCGTGTGTGCATTTTTGCCGTGTAGGTAGTTGTGTCCGTTGTGCACGTCTAGAGAGGTGCGCGATAACGCATCGCACAGTGCTTGATCAAGTAGATTCACTCGAACGTGAACCCGCTGACGTGCGTTTACGTCGTGATCCTGCGGTAATCTCGAACGCATGAGCGAACCGGACTTCCGCCTCCTGTCTACCGACGAGCTGCTCGATGCAGTCGTCGGAGACGTGGTGGAAATTCGCGTTCTCGAGCACGCGATGATGCAGAAGATCGCCGAACTGGAAAGGCGTGGCGCTGCGGCCGATTTGGGATACAAGAATGTGTCTCAGATCTTGCGGCACGCGGTGCGGTGGGACCTGAAGACCGCGCGGCAGTGGGTCGCGCGGGCCGAGGTGCTCGCTCGTGACATCACGCCGACCGGGTCGGTGCTGGAGCCGGAGTTGCCCGTCACCGCCGGCGCGGTGGCGGAGGGCGTGCTGTCAGGCGAGCACATCTCGGCGGTCGCCGAGGTGATGAAGGACCTTCCGCCCGAGGCGGAAGAGCACGTGGTCGGGTTCGCGCGGGAGCACGAGCCGAGTGCGGTGCGCTCGTTCGGCAAGGAGCTGGCGTACCGGCTCCACCAGCAAGACCCGGAGCCGCGCGAGTCCGAACCCCAACCGCCGGTCAACCGCCTGCGGATGCAGTGGAAGGGCGACCAGCTGGAGATCTCCGCCAAGCTGGACAAGGTCACGGGTGCCAAGTTCGAGGCGATGATCGACCCGCTGGCCAAGCCCCGCCCGACCACGCCGGAGGAAGGCCCGGATCCGCGCTCGCGTGCCGAGCGCGAGGGTGATGCCTTCGCCGACCTCGTGGACCTGATGCTGCGCGCCGATCGGCTGCCGGAGCACGGCGGTGAGCCGGTCACGCTCACCCTCACGATGGCCTACCAGGACCTGGTGCAGCAGATCGGGTTCGCGACCCTGGACAACCGCGAACGCATCCCGGCCACGCTGGTCCGCCGCCTCGCCTGCAACGCGGGAGTCATCCCAGTGGTCCTGGGCGGCAGGTCCGAGCAGACGAACATCGGCCGCAAAGCCCGCACCTTCACCGCCGCGATCCGCCGCCTCCTCGTAGCCAGAGACCAGGGCTGCGCCTTCCCCGGCTGCGACCGGCCGCCCAAACACTGCGACGCCCACCACATCAGACACTGGTCCCAGGGCGGCGAGACCTCAGTCGACAACGCGGTGCTGCTGTGCCGCCACCACCACACCTTGATCCACCAAAGCGATTGGGAGGTGAAGTTGCTCCATGGGATCCCCACCTTCATCCCACCCTCATGGCTCGACCCTGCCCGCACCCCCAGAACCAACACCGCTCACCGCGACAGCTGGCACCTCGCCGGCTAGCGCCCCCGAGACCAGTACTGCGACCAGCCGTTTCCACCCAAAGGAGAGAGTTCGTGGAGCAGGGCCAATCCCTACGGTCGTTCGCATGACTGCGATCACCTCCACCGCCTACAGCCGCGACCTGGGCGACGAGTTGCGGCGCCTCCGCGAGAAGTTCACGACGTTGACCGGCGCCGCCTTCGCCGAGGAACTCGGCTGGGACCCGAGCAAGGTGTCGAACATCGAGAAGGGCAAGGCGCGTGCGAGCGAGATCGACCTGGTGCAGTACCTGATGACGTGCGGCCGCGACAGCAACTACTTCGAGGCGTTCCGCGACCGCTACCGCTACGCCTTCGACGCGTACGTCGCGCTTGTGCCGGACAACCTGCGCACGCTGGCCCTAGCGGAGGCGCAGGCGAAGAAGATCACTTGCTACGACGTGCTGTCGGTCCCCGGCCTCATCCAGATCCCTGAGTACGCGCGAGCCTTGCTCACCACTGGTCGCAACACGCCGGAACAGCTGGAGAGGGGCTTCAAGTCCCGCATGGAGCGGCAGGCCGTCATGCGGCGGCCGAATCGGCCAGAGTGCATGTTCTACGTGCACGAACTGGCCCTTCAGCTCCAGGTGGGCGATGAGCGCATCATGGAGGAGCAGTACCTCCGCATGCTTTTCCACACTCACGGCCTTCGGATTGTGCCGATGTCCGCTGGTCCAGCAGTGATCAGGATGTCCGCGCGAATGCTCTTCAGCTTCGAGAAGCTGGTGCCCGTCGCATACAGCGAGACCGACTTGGCCAGGGTCTTCGCGCACGACGGCGCCGCCATCGCGGAGAGCCGGGAGTTCTTCAAGTGGTTGGATACCGTCGCCTTGGATGAGGGACAATCGCGGAGCTTGCTGGCGAGCTACGTCAGCAGACTCCGAAAGGACTCCGATGAGCCACGAGCGGAGCTGGCGTAAGGCCTCCTACAGCAGCGGCCAGCACGACAGCGCGTGTGTGGAGGTGTCCCTCGAGCGCGACGCGCTTGTGCGTGACTCGAAGGCCACTCGGGGTGACGTGCTGGCCTTCTCGATTCAGGCCTGGCGGGCGTTCGTGGTGAGCGTCGCCTGATCGGCCCAGCAAAAGTTTGGTCGGCGTTCACCGTGTGAGCTGTGCCGCTCAGCGCGCCATCGGAAGTTTCGTCAGCGTAAACGCGTTATCCTCGGTACTCGCGAGACCCGAGGAGCGTGGGGTTGAGTCAAGACACCGAACCCGCTGCGACGGTTGTTCAACCGTCGGCGACCCGGCGTGTGCGCGCCCGCCTTGCGCGGCGTATCACCGCCCAACGTGCGGCCCCGGTGAAGCAGGTCCTCGAACCTCTCGCCGCCGCGCACTACGACCTCCATCCCAAGGCCGATCTGGCGCTTCTGCAGCACGCATATGACGTTGCCGAGGAGAAGCACCGCCCGCAGCGCCGCAAGTCCGGCGACCCGTACATCACCCACCCGCTCGCCGTGGCGACGATCCTCGCCGAGCTGGGCATGGACACCACGACGCTGGTGGCAGCGCTGCTGCACGACACCGTTGAAGACACCGATTACTCACTGGGGCAGCTGAAGGACGACTTCGGCGAGGAAGTCGCTCGTCTCGTCGACGGCGTCACGAAGCTCGACAAGGTCAAGCTGGGGGCAGCGGCCGAGGCCGAGACCATCCGCAAGATGGTCATCGCGATGGCGAAGGACCCGCGGGTTCTGGTCATCAAGCTCGCCGACCGGCTGCACAACATGCGCACCATGCGGTTCCTGCCGCCCGAGAAGCAGGCCCGCAAGGCGCGCGAGACGCTCGAAGTGCTCGCGCCGCTGGCCCACCGCCTGGGCATGGCGACCGTGAAGTGGGAGCTGGAGGACCTCGCGTTCGCGATCCTGCAGCCGAAGAAGTACGACGAGATCGTCCGCCTGGTCGCGAAGCGCGCGCCGAGTCGCGACACGTACCTGCGGACCGTCGTCGACGAGCTGAACGGTCAGCTGGAGGCCGCGCGGATCGTCGCGAAGGTCGAAGGGCGGCCGAAGCACTACTACTCGATCAACCAGAAGATGATCGTCCGCGGCCGCGACTTCGACGACATCCACGACCTCGTGGGTGTGCGGATCCTGGTCGACGAGGTGCGCGACTGCTACGCCGCGATGGGTGTCGTCCACGCCGCCTGGCAGCCGATGCCCGGGCGGTTCAAGGACTACATCGCGCAGCCGCGGTTCGGCGTGTACCAGTCGCTGCACACGACCGTGATCGGTCCCGACGGCAAGCCTCTCGAGGTGCAGATCCGCACCTCGGAGATGCACCAGCGGGCCGAGTACGGCATCGCGGCGCACTGGCGCTACAAGGAGACCAAGGGCACGCACAACGGCAAGTCCGTCGAGATCGACGAGATGGCGTGGATGCGTCAGCTCCTCGACTGGCAGCGGGAAGCCGCGGACCCCGGTGAGTTCCTGGAGGGCCTGCGCTGGGACCTCGCCGCGCGCGAGATCTTCGTGTTCACGCCCAAGGGTGACGTCGAGACGTTGCCGACGGGCTCCACGCCGGTCGACTTCGCCTATTCCGTCCACACCGAGGTCGGTCACCGGTGCATCGGTGCCCGCGTGAACGGTCGCCTGGTCGCTCTGGAGCGCAAGCTCGAGAACGGCGAGGTCGTCGAGATCTTCACCTCCAAGGCGGAGGGTGCCGGTCCGTCTCGTGACTGGCTGTCGTTCGTCGCTTCCCCGCGCGCCAAGGCGAAGATCAAGCAGTGGTTCGCCAAGGAGCGCAAGGAAGAGGCGATCGAGCAGGGCAAGGACGCGATCACCAAGGAGGTCCGCAGGGTCGGTCTGCCGATCCAGCGCCTCGTGTCGGTCGACTCCATGCAGGCCCTCGCGAAGGAACTGCACTACCCGGACATGAGCGCGCTGTACGCGGCGGTCGGCGAGGGTCACACCTCGGCCCGGCACGTCGTGCAACGCCTCGTGGCCCAGCTCGGCGGTGTGGACCACGCCGAGGAGGAGCTGGCCGACCGCGCCACCCCGTCCACGGTCACCCGGCGCCGCCCCACCGGCGACGCGGGCGTGATCGTCAAGGACGCGGGCGACGTGTGGGTGAAGCTCGCCCGTTGCTGCACTCCGGTGCCGGGCGACGACATCCTGGGCTTCGTGACGCGTGGTGGCGGCGTGTCCGTGCACCGCACCGACTGCACGAACGCGGACGAGCTGCTGAAGTCGCCGGAGCGGTTGCTGGACGTCGAGTGGGCCCCGTCGGCCTCCTCGGTGTTCCTGGTGGCCATCCAGGTGGAGGCGCTCGACCGGCACCGGCTGCTCTCGGACGTCACGAAGGTCCTGGCCGACGAGCGGGTGAACATCCTGTCGGCGTCGGTGACGACGTCGAGGGACCGTGTGGCCGTCTCGCGCTTCTCGTTCGAGATGGGTGATCCGAAGCACCTGGGACACGTTCTGAAGGCTGTGCGGAGCGTTGAGGGCGTCTACGACGTCTACCGCGTGACCTCAGCCTCGTAACCGGCAGACGGAACCAGCAGACGGAAAAGGCCCCCGGATCGCTCCGGGGGCCTTTTCTCGGTGTGCTGTGTTCGCGGGGCTAGCTCGCGGCCACTTAGTTGGCGACCGTGTTAGTTGGCCACTGCCGCCGACTTGATGTCGACCGGCGTCTTCGGCTTGCCGTCACCCTGACCCGGCTGCTGCGAGATCGTGCCGGTCTTCGCGACCTCGTCGATCTTCTTCAGCGACTCCTCGTCGACCGTGCCGAACACGGTGTACGCGGGCTTCAGGTTCGCGCCGTCGCCGTAGACGATGAAGAACTGCGAGCCGTTGGTGTCCGGGCCCGAGTTCGCCATGGCGAGCACGCCGCGGCCGTAGGTGAGCTCCGGGTAGACCTCGTCCTTGAACGAGTAGCCGGGGCCGCCCATGCCGTTGCCGCCGGGGTCGCCGCACTGCAGGACCTGGATGCCGGTCACCACGAGGCGGTGGCAGGTGGTGTTGTCGAAGTACTTCTGCTTCGCCAGGCTCACGAAGTTGTTCACCGTGCACGGCGCGAGCGCGCGGTCCAGGTTGAACTTCAGGTCACCGATGGAGGTGCCGAGCGTGAGCGCCACGGTTCCGGTGGCGGGCTGCTCGCCGTTCGCGGGCGGCGTGTTCTCCTTGGCCGCCGGCTCCTGGCCCTTCGTGTATTCACAGTTCACTTTTTCCGGCAGCGCGGTCGGGCGCTTCGGAATCTGGTGCAACGCGGTCGGAATGTTCTCCGCCTTGTCCACCGACTCCTGCTGGGGAGTCTCCGACGCGGCGGCGTCGCCGTTACCGAAGTCGTGGGTCGCGAGCCACCACACACCACTTCCGACGAGCGCAACAACGACGACCGTCGAGACGACGGCGATGATGCGACGCTTCTTGGCCCGCTCCTGGCGGTAGACCATCTGACGCTCAAGCTTGCGCTTGGCTGCCGCGCGTCGCTGCTCGTTGGTGGGCACGTGCTCCCTCCCCAGGGACTCATGCGAATAGGGCGGTCGGCTCGGCAGTCTAGGGCCTGGGCATATGAGCTTTGTGTGGTGGTTAGGCTGTGGTTGAACAGGGAGGTCATTTTCGTGCTCGTGATCGGGTTCCCCACTGGTGCGCTCCAGGCGAACTGCTTCGTCCTGGCGGCCGGTGAGGGCGAGCCCTGCGTGATCATCGACCCCGGTCAGGACGCGGTCGAGCCGATCGAACAGGCGCTGCGGGAGTACAAGCTCGCCCCTGTCGCCGTGCTGCTCACGCACGGGCACTTCGACCACACGTTCTCCGTCACCCCGGTCTGCGACGGCAACGACATCCCCGCCTACATCCACCCGGATGACGTAGCGATGCTCTCCGACCCCCTGAAGGGCGTCAGCCGCGAGTCGGCCGCGTTCTTCGGCGGCAACCTGGAGATGCGCGAGCCGTCCGAGGTCCGCGAGCTGACCGACGGGGTCGAGCTCGACCTCGCCGGGTTGCAGATCACCGTCGACCACACGCCGGGCCATACCGGCGGGTCGGTGATGTTCCGCTCCGGCGTGCAGGAAGGGGGTCGCCTGGTGATCTCGGGTGACACGCTCTTCGCCGGTTCCATCGGACGCACCGACCTGCCCGGCGGTGACCACTCGCGCATGTTGTCGTCTCTGCAGAGCAAGGTCTTGACCTTGCCCGACGACACGGTGGTGCTGCCCGGCCACGGACCTTCGACGACCATTGGCCGCGAACGTGGGACGAACCCCTACCTGCTCCAGCTGCAGGACGCTGTTCGCACCGAGGGCGCGGCCGCCCCGCACCGAGGACTTTGAGAGACGTGTTTTCCGCACCCAAAGGCGTTCCTGACTACATCCCGCCGACGTCCGCCGCTTTTGTGCACGTTCGGTCAACCCTGACCCGTGCCGCCGAGCTCGCGGGCTACGGCTACGTCGAGCTGCCGGTCTTCGAGGACACGGCGCTGTTCTCGCGCGGTGTCGGCGAGTCGACCGACGTCGTGACGAAGGAGATGTACACCTTCCTCGACCGCGGCGACCGGTCCATCACGCTGCGCCCCGAGGGCACCGCCGGCGTGATGCGGGCGGTGATCGAGCACAGCCTCGACCGCGGCTCGCTGCCGGTGAAGCTCTACTACGCGGGCCAGTTCTTCCGCGCCGAGGCCCCGCAGGCCGGCCGGTACCGGCAGTTCCACCAGGTCGGCATCGAGGCGATCGGCATCGACGACCCGGCGCTGGACGCCGAGGTCATCGCCGTCGGTGACGCCGGGTTCCGCGCGATCGGGCTGACCGGGTACCGGCTGGAACTCACCTCGCTGGGTGACGCCAACTGCCGTCCCGCGTACCGCGAGAAGCTGCAGGCGTTCCTGAGCGACCTGCCGCTGGACGAGGCGACTCGTCAGCGCGCCGAGCTGAACCCGCTGCGGGTGCTCGACGACAAGCGGCCGGAGGTGCGTGCGCTGGTCGCCGACGCGCCGCTGATGGTGGACAACCTGTGCGACGCCTGCCGTGAGCACTACGAGTCGGTCAAGGGCTACCTGACCGAGCTGGGCGTGAAGTTCGTCGAGAACCCGCGCATGGTCCGCGGCCTCGACTACTACACCAAGACGACGTTCGAGTTCGTCCACGACGGTCTGGGCGCGCAGTCGGGCATCGGCGGCGGCGGTCGCTACGACGGCCTGATGGCGCAGCTCGGCGGCCAGGAGCTGTCCGGCGTGGGCTTCGGCCTCGGCGTCGACCGCGCGTTGCTGGCTGCCGAGGCCGAGGGCGTGCTGCCGTCGTTCAGCCGGGTCGACGTGATCGGCGTGCCGCTGGGCGAGGCCGCTCGGGCCCGCCTGGTCGCGATCGCCGGTGAGCTGCGTGCCGCGGGCGTGCGGACGGACCTGGTCTACGGCGGCCGGTCGATGAAGGCGGGCTTCAAGGCCGCGGACAAGTCCGGTGCGCGGCTGGCGCTGGTGCTCGGTGAGCGCGACCTGGAGGCCGGGAACATCGGCATCAAGACGCTCGCCACGGGCGACCAGGTGACGGTGCCGCTGGCCGACGTGATCTCGTCGGTGCAGGACGCGTTGCGGCCTGGCGATCTCCTCGCCGGTGTGCCCGGCGGTGTCGAGGCGCTGGCGTCGGACGCGGGCGGCGCGGTGGCCGAGGCGGTGCGAGAGACCCCGTGAGCGACTCCGACGACAAGCTCGTTCTCGACCTGCTGGACAAGACGACGGTTCGCAAGCGCGCGCGGATGGTGGCGATCGGCGGCCTCATGGTCGCCCTCGCCTTCGGCGCGATCGTCGGGTTCATCGGTGGCCGCTGGTCCGGTGTGATCGCCGGGTTGATCGTGTCGGTGCCGGTGATCCTGCTGGCGATGTCCGAGGCGCGTCGCACGGTGTGGCTCGAGGGCACGACGGTGTACGTGCGGGCGTTCGGCACGCGCAAGGTCGACCTCGCGGTGGCCGATGCGCTGGACCTGCTCGTCACGGATCTGCGTGGGGCTCGGACGGTCGGGCTGTTCGTGCGGGGTGGCAAGAAGGCGATCAACATCGCCCTGTCGATGTACGCGGGCACCGGTGGGCGTGAGCTGGGGATTTACCAGCTGCGCCGGCTGGCCGACGCGCTGGCGGCCCGTGGGGACACGCCTGGGTTGGTGTTCTCGGAGCTGCTCGTCGCTCAGTTGCGGGCGGAGGCTCGCGGACTGGCTGCGGCTGACCGGCCGTTGTACCGGCTCGGGTCGCTGGCACCGGCTGGGCGGATGGCGCAGAAGCTCCATCCGGAGGCCGTGTCGAAGTTCGTGACCTCGCTGGACTGAGCTGGATCCCGCGTGGGTTCCAACCTGGACCCAGCTGGAACCAGTTGGGCTCAGGTGCCCCAGAGGCCCGAAGGCGGCGCGGGGGACAGGGTCGCGGTCGCATCGGTGGTGACTGGTGCGCCACCGATGAACTTCGTCAGGCCTGTGCCGTGTTCGACCCGGCCTGGGAACGGATCGCCGGCCGTCGCGCGCATCAGCTGTTGCATCGGCAGGCCGGTGTGCGAGGCGAAGATCACGAAGTTGCCGAACCTCCGGCCGCGGAACACGCCCGGTTCGGCCAGCACGCAGACGTGTTCGAACACCGCGCGCACGGTGGCGCATTGGGCGCGGGCGAACTGCAGGCCGTTGCCGTCGCCGATGTTCGCCGCGTAGACCCCGTCCTCGACGAGCGCCGCGGACGCCTGCCGCACGAACTCGACCGAGGTCAGGTGCGCGGGCGTGCGGGCTCCGGCGAAGCAGTCCGAGACCACCAGGTCGAACGAGCCGGGGCGGGTGCGGGCGAGCACGGCGCGCGCGTCGCCTGTGGTGATCTTCACTCGAGGGGGTGGCGGGAGCTCGCGGCGGATGAACGCGATCAGGCCCGCGTCGATCTCGGCGACCTGTTGAGACGCCCGTGGAAGCGATTCCGCGATGTACCGCGCTAGCGTGAGCGCGCCACCACCCAGGTGCAGAACACGCGAGGGCGCCGTGAAATCGACGATGTGACCCAGGCGGCGGACGTACTCGAACTCCAGGTACGTCGGATCGTCCTGGTCCACATGCGACTGTGGGGTTCCGTTGACCCGCAACGTCCACGAACGACGGCCACCGATGTCGGGAACCAGTTCGGCGACGCCGGAGTCGATCGACTCGGTGATCGCCTCTGTGCCGGGCCGCTGTCTTCCCACTGCTCTATTGTCTCATCGGGCGTATCAGTCCAGAGGAGGACCTTCACGTGCAGGTTGTTGCGAACGTACTGATCGCCCTGGTGGCGTTGATCCACATCTACATCGTGGTGCTGGAGATGTTCCTCTGGACGACACCGCGTGGCCAGAAGGCGTTCGGCATCACGCCGGAGTTCGCGCTGGCGTCCAAGGCGCTCGCCGCGAACCAGGGCCTCTACAACGGCTTCCTCGCCGCCGGCCTGATCTACGCGCTGATCCGGCAGGACTTCGGCGCGTCGGTGCTGTTCACGGTGTTCGTGATCGTCGCGGGCATCTACGGCACGTTCACGGCGAGCCGGAAGATCTTCTTCGTGCAGGTGGTGCCTGGCGTGCTGGCGCTGCTCTTCGTGCTGCTCGCGGGCTAGCACCCGGTCGCTCCCACGGCCCCTTGTCGGGGTCGTAGCCGATGTAGAGGTCGCCCTCGATCCGCTGCCGCCGCGGCGGTTCGGGCTTCGCGCGCTTCACGGTCTTGGTCTTGGGTTCCGGCTCCGAGTCACGCTCGGAGTCGGACTCGGCGTCGGGCTCAGGCTTGGGCTTGGACACGGCCGTGGGGGCGACCTCTTGGCGCACGGCGACCAGTGCGGCCAGTGCGGTGGTGACCGGGATGGCCGCCACCAGGCCGATGCTGCCGACGAGCGTGCGCACGATCTCCTGCGCGATCTGCTGCGCGGTCAGGATCTCGCCCATCGACCGTCCGGCCAGTGAGATCGCCAGCAGCAACGGCAGCGCGGCACCGGCATACGCCATCACGAGCGTGTTCACCACGGACGACATGTGGTCGCGGCCGATCCGCGACCCGGCCGCGAACAGTTCGCGCCACGTCAGCTTGTCGTTGGCCCGGCGCAGCTCCCACACCGCACTGGTCTGCGTGACCGTCACGTCGTCGAGCACGCCCAGCGCGCCGATCAACGTGCCCGCCAGCAGCAGTCCTCGGGTGTCGATGTCGGTGCCGAGCACGGTGACGAGGTTGATCGTGTCCTCGTCGAGCCCGGTCAGCGACGCCACCGCCGAGAACAACGCGCCCAGCACGCCGATCAGCGCGAGGCTGACCAGTGTTCCGAGCACGGCTGTCGATGTTCGGGCGCTGATGCCGTGGGTCAGGTAGAGCACCACGAACATGATCAGCCCGGCACCGACCACCGCCACCATCAGCGGGCTCTTGCCGGCCAGGATCGACGGCATCACGAACAGCACGAGCACCACGAAGCTCAGCAGCAACGCACCCAGCGCCGCGAGTCCCTGCCATCGTCCGAGCAACAGCACGGCCGCGGCGAAGAGCAGTGCCAGCACCACGAGCGACCAGCCGCGCTGGAAGTCCACGATCTGGTACGACTCGGCGGCCTGCGGCTGGCTGCCCGAATAGGACAGAACGACCTCGTCACCGACCTTGAAGCGCGGTGCTCCCGGGCCGTTCACGCTCGGGATCGTGATGCTCTGCCCGCTCGCGTCGCCGTCGGTCATCCGCACGGTGATCGCGATGCACTTCTCACCGCAGTTCGCCTGCTCGCCGGTGACGACCGCGTTGACGGGCTTCTGGTGCAGACCGATCTCCGCGCCGGTCTTCTGCTCGTGCCCGAACGGATAGAGCAGCGCCGCGCCGACGATCGTGGCCAGCGCCAACGGCACCAGGAGCCACATCAGCAACGTGCGTACGCGCTCCGACGCGGGTTCCTCGTCCTTCAGCGCATGGCTATGCCCGTGACCGTGACCCACGCGCGACATCCTGCCTCATGAGTTGTTCGACGGCCGTTACGGCGGTCGCGAACCTGTCCTCGGTCAGCTTGAGCCACGGCACCCCGCGCCGGGTCAGCTCCTGTTCGAACAGTCCGGTCATCCACTCCCGCATGTGCTCGCCGTCGCGCCAGCCGTCCTGTTCGAACGGAACGCCGGCGTGATCGGTCAGCAGGTAGAGGTCGGGTTCGGTGCCGAGGAAGATCTCCGGCCGGAAACCGAGGTAGCGCTCTCCCCAGACGGTGGCGGCGAACGCGTCGTTGTCCGCGATGACCAGCGGCGCGGTTTCGGCCTGGATGCGGCGTTCCTGTTCGCGTGCCACGTCTTCGAAATCGCCCAAGGTCCACACCAGACCGTCCACAGTGGTGTTCTCCGCAAACGCTCGCGCGGCGGCCAGTTTGTGCTCGGTGTGTTCGCGGCCGTACTCGGCGATCCACGGCGCCGCGAAGTGGTCCGTGAGCTGCCGCGACAGCGTCGTCGTGCCGGTGCTCTCGGCGCCGAGGACCACGACCTTCCGCCCCAGGCCACGTTGCGTGGCGGGCGCGAGGTGGTGCCAGTTCGCGATCGGATCATCGCGAACGGCCGTTCCGGAGATCTGATGCGTGAGGCGGTCCACGTCGACGAGGACGTGCTGCGCGCCGAGCCGCCTGGCCAGCTCGTCGCCGTACTTCTCGCTGGAGAACACGACGTCCACCGGCGCCTTCGACGGGTCGCCGTCCGCGATCGCACGCCGGGCCAGCACCGCGCGTGTCAGTTGGACGTGCAGGTCCCAGATCTCGTCGGCGTCGAAGTCCATCGGGTGGTCGTCGAGGTCGCCGATGATCCGCACACCCGGCGTCGCGCGGTGGGTGTCGGAAAGCCAGCGCACGCGGTGTTCGAGAGGGATGGTCTCTGCAGAGGCCGCGAGCACGGTGACCGTCGTGCGTGCGCTGCGGGAGGCCGCCGTCTCGATGAGGTGGTGGTGTCCGTTGTGCGGTGGGTAGAACTTGCCGAGCACCAACGCGTGTTCGAACTCCGTCACACCCGCACCTCGTCCTTGGTCCAGTTACGCAGCCCGATCACGCACAGCACCATGAACCCCACGTACAACACAGCCGTCAGGTACAGCTCCTTGTACGCGTAGAGCGGCACGTAGATCACGTCCGCGGCGATCCACAGCCACCAGCACTCGATCTTCTTGCGCGCCTGTCCCCAGGTCGCGAGCAGCGACAACACCGTCGTGATCGCGTCCCAGAACGGCACGGTCGACTCGGTGAACGTCACCAGCACCCAGTGCAGCAGCCCTGTCCCGAGCACGCCGGCGACCGCGATCCAGATCCACTGCTGCCGCGTGGTGCGGCTGACGTGCAGCGTCGTGTGCTGCTCGCCGCCGCGCAGCCACGCCCACCAGCCGTAGACCGCGAGCACGACGTAGACGACCTGCAACCCGGAGTCCGCATACAGTCCGCTGCCCCAGAACAGCACGAAGAACGCGATGTTGTTGGCGATGCCGATGGGCCAGTTCCAGGCGTTTTGCCTGGCCACAAGCCACACGCACAGGGCTCCGGTGACGAAGCCGGCGATCTCGACAACCTTTTCGGGTGACACGCGCTCTCCTTGACCGCTGTTCGAACATGTGTTCGAATCGAAGGTGTGCGATGGGACGGACAGAAACTCGAGGCAGAGCCGCAGCAGGCACTACCGGGGCTACCGGGACTGGTGCGCAGCGTACGAACTCCTGAGTTCGCGGACGTGGTGTTCCACGAGGTCCGCGCCAAATCCGTGCTCAACGGGGTACCGGGTTCGTCGCTGCCCTTCTCGTGGACCGTGAACCCGTATCGAGGCTGCTCACACGCCTGCACCTACTGCATGGCGGGCGACACCCCGATCCTCATGGGCGACGGCCGTACCAAGCCGTTGGCCGACCTCCGGGAGGGCGATGAGATCTACGGCACTGAGCTCGTCGGCAACTATCGGCGCTACAAGCTGACGACCGTTCGTGCGCACTGGGAGACGCGCAAGGTCGCGTACCGGCTGACGCTCGAGGACGGCACGTCGGTGGTGGCGTCCGGTGATCACCGCTTCCTGACCGACCGCGGCTGGAAGCACGTGACCGGCGAGACCGCGGGCACCGGCCGCCGTCCGCACCTCACGACCGGCAACAAGCTGATGGGCACGGGGGCGTTCGTCGAGCAGCCCTCCGTGACCGACGACTACCGCCGCGGCTACCTGCGCGGCATGGTGGACGACGAGCACGAGTTCAAGATCCCCCTGGCCGACATCGAGGCCATGGACCGCACCCAGGAGTATCTCGACTACTTCGGTGTGCGAGAAGGGAGGGGATTTCTGCACCAAGTGCGCGAGCTCGCGCACTGGCAGATAGCCCCGAACCCCGACTGGCTCAAGGGATTCCTGGCCGGTGCGTTCGACTACCTCGGGACCTGCTCGCGCAGCATCCTGCGCATGTCGACGCGCAACGCCACTGTTCTGGAAGCGATCTGCATCGCTCTGAAGCACTTCGACTTCGACTTCGCGATCGAGGAACTGCGCCGCCGTCGTGGCGTGCGCGTCGTGCGGCTGCGCGGCGGGTTGCGGGAGAATCTGCGGTTCTTCCACACCGTCGACCCGGCGATCACGCGCAAGCGGGACATCGACGGCGTGGCGATCAAGTCGCAGCAGCCGTTGGGCGTCGTGTCGGTGGAACCGCTGGGAGAGATGACGCTTTACGACATCTCGACCGGCACCGCTGACTTCATCGCCAACGGAGTGGTGTCGCACAACTGTTTCGCCCGCAAGACCCACACCTACCTGGATCTGGACTCCGGCAAGGACTTCGACAACCAGCTGATCGTCAAGGTCAACGCGGGGGAGGTGCTGTCGCGGCAACTGCGGTCCGCCAAATGGAAGCAGGAACACGTCGCGCTCGGCACCAACACCGATCCGTACCAGCGGGCGGAGGGGCGGTACGCCTTGATGCCAGGGATCATCGAGGCGTTGACCGCCTCTCGCACCCCCTTCTCGATCCTGACGAAGGGAACCTTGCTGGCGCGTGATCTGCCGTTGCTCTCCGCCGCGGCGGAGGTCGTGCCGGTGGGGATCGCTGTCTCGCTGGCGTTGATGGATCGGGATCTGCACAAGTCGCTGGAACCCGGTACTCCTACGCCGGCCGCGCGACTGGATCTGGTGCGGAAGGTGCGGGACGCGGGGTTGCCCTGCGGCGTGTTCGTGGCTCCGGTGTTACCTGAGCTGACGGATTCCGTTGAGCAGCTGGACTTCCTGCTGGAGCAGATCGCGGCTGCTGGGGCCACTGGTGTGACGGTGCTGCCGTTGCATCTGCGTCCTGGCGCGAAGGAGTGGTTCGCTGCCTGGCTTCGTCGTGAGCATCCGGATCTCGTCGAGACCTACCGGTACCTCTACGGAACCGGGTCCTATGTGGACAAGCGGTATCGCGCCCGGCTGGCTGCGCGCGTCGTGCCGTTGATCGAGAAGCACGGGCTGGCGCCACGGGGTCGTTCCACCGACGCCGTCACCGGTGTACCCGGTGACGACGACGGCGTATGGCCCGATGGCAGTCTGCCGGTGGGTGTTCCGGCTCCGCGCGTGGACCAGGAACAGCTCACCCTGCTGTGATCTGCCCGAGTTCCGGCTCGGAAAAGTGGAGGACTTCGTAGACACCCTCTTCCCCGGGGTGTTCCTCCCACAGTTCGAAGCGCACGACTTCCCACGTGCGCGGATCCACGCCGACGGCCGCTGAGTGCAGGCCGGGCGTCTTTTCGAGTTCTACCGCCTGGACGACGTCCATCGGGTTCGCCTCGGGTGCGAGCCTGGTGATGTGACGCGTCGCGAACTTCGCTGTGGCCGCGTCTCCGCGCAGGAACGCCACACCCGGCCAGTGCTGGACCACAGGTCGTCCGAAGTCGGCGAGAATGCCCTGGAAGCCGCCGCCGCGGTAGAGGAAGTTCGCCATGCCGGCCGAGGTGTTCCACACGTAGAACGGCGCGTATTGCGTGCCGCGCGTCAGGTACGCCTTGAAACCCAGGCCCTCGAAGTCGTCGAGGAAGTGGCCGCGGGTGCGGACCCGTTCACGGATGATCTCCATGTCGTAGTTCGACGGCAGGGTGATCTCGTACTGCATCGCGATCATGCTTCCGTTCTACGCCATCGGCCGCAGTTCAGCGTTCATGTGCTCCGATGTCGTACCCGTTGCCCTGCGGCCTGGACCGCCCTTCGAGGTCGAACGCCGGCGCGCCCTCCGCTGATCCCGCGTCAATCGCCCGCGGTCCCGGCTCTCCGACGAGGTTGTGGTCGCTGTTGAACGCCTCGTGGCTCGTCGGCCGCTCGAAGATGTTGTTGCGCAGGACGTTCGTGCCGGCGTACTTGTCGCCGTCGAAGGCGATCGAGCCCTTCTTGTTGCCGTAGAACGTGTTGTTGATGATCTGCACGTTGCTGACGACCCCGGTGGACTCCACCCAGATGCTCAGCCCGGCCTGCGCGTTGCCGTACGAGACGTTGTTGTAGATCTTGACGTGGTCCAGCACGCGGTTCTCGGCCCAGTCCTCGACCGCGAGCGCGATGCCCGCCTTGGTCTCGTTCTTCGTGCTGCTGCTGATGTTGTTGTAGACCTCGACGTGCGTGGCCGAGTCGACGTAGATGTTGGGGCCGCGGTTGTTGCGCACCACGTTGTCGTGGATCTTCACGCGGGCGTTCTCGGTGTACTTGACGTCGATGCCCTCTTCGCCGTTGTCGTGCACGTTGCAGTGCTTGAGCTCGACGTCGCGGGAGCCGTGGCCGATGCTCATGGCTTCGTGGTCGGCTTTGGTGCCGCGGGCGTTCGTGCCGCGGATCTCGCAGCCGTCGATCAGCACGTTCGACGTGTTCAGCAGCACCAGGCCGCCGTCCTGCGAGCCGTTGATGCCGAAGTCGCGGAACGTCAGGTTGCGCGCGCCGTCCGCGTGCGCGCCGAACCTGCTGGAGCCCTGGAAGGTCAGGTTCTCGAACGTCAGGTCGCTGTTGTTCTTGATGGTGAGCGCGGACTTGATGGTCACGTTGCCGGTGCCGCGGAACGTGATGCCGCCGCGTTTGACCGTCAGGCCGCCGGAGTAGGTGCCCTGGGCGATCTTGACGGTGTCGCCGGGGCGGGCCGCGTCGGCTGCTGCCTGCGGTGTCGCGTACTGGCCGCCTGGCCCGACCGTCAGCGTGGTGCCTTGAGGTGCCGGCAGGGTCGCGGCGACGAGGGCGAGGGTTACTGCGAACACGGGTCCTCCCTGGGTGTCGGCCTCGATCTTGAGGCCGGCACCCAGGGACCGGTCCCGCTAGGCCCAGCCGCCCTGGACCATCGTCTGGAACTTCCACTCGTCGCCGACCTTCACCAGCAGGTCGCCGTAGCGGACGGTCATCCCGTTGATCGTTCCGTCGGTGATGACGAAGACCAGGTTGTCGTTGATGAAGTGCGGCGTGCGCACCGACTCCATCTTCACCTCACCGCCTCCGCCCAGTTGTGCCCCCATCTCCGTCAGGAACCGCTCCCGGTCCCACGACGTCGCCGAGCCGTCGGTGACGGTGTTGATCGGGAACAGGGCCATGTCGGCCATCTTCTCGACCTCACCCGCGACCGCCAGCTCGTCCCAGCGCGCGAACCACTGCGTGACCTCGTCGTACGACATACCGTACATTGTACGCTACAAGACGGGAGTGCGGCCGACGACCGCGGTGGCGTCCTCTCCGGTGATCAGTTCGGCGTCGAGTCCGGCGGTGGTGAAGGCGTCCAGGGCTGCTGGTGCCTGGCGAGTGCTGGTCTCGCTCATCACGTGGCCCCCGGGGCGCAGCCAGGACTTCGCCTGTGCCGCCACCCGGCGCATGACCTCGAGTCCGTCCGTGCCGCCGTCGAGGGCGACGCGGGCCTCGTGCTCGCGTGCTTCGGGCGGCATGAACTGGATGTCGCCGGTCGGCACGTACGGCACGTTGGCGACCACGACGTCGATGTGTCCGCGCAGGTGTGAGGGCAGTGCGTCGAACAGGTCGCCCTCGAACACGTTGGTCAGGTTCTGGCGTGCGCACTCGACCGCCGCGGGGTCGATGTCGGCCGCGTACACCGTGGCGTTCGGCAGCCTGCGTTGCAGCACCGCGCCCACCGCGCCGGATCCGCAGCACAGGTCGACGATCAGGCCGGGCTTCAGGTCGGTGGCCAGGTCGACGAGCAGTTCGGTGCGGTGGCGGGGCACGAAGACGTTCTTGGTCACCACGATCCGTTGCCCGCAGAACTCGGCCCAGCCCACGACGTGTTCGAGGGGTAGCCCTCCGATCCGCTGGGCGACCAGTTGTTCGAGGTGCTCAGGGGAGGTGGCGGCTGCTTCGAGCAGGGCGGCTTCGTCCTCGGCGAACACACAGCCGGCGGCCCTGAGTTGATCAACGATGCTCATCGGTTTCGGACGCTAGCACCGGCGCCCGTTCGGAGCATTTACAAGCAGGCTTGACTGTTTGTTTGTGGGCCGGAACACTCGGGGCCGTGGAGACGAGGCAACGCCAGGCCGATCGCAGCCGCGGCACCAAGCGGAAGCTGATGGAGGCGACCGTCGAGTGCCTGGTGGAACGCGGCTGGTCAGGCACCACGACGACCGAGGTGGCCGAACGGGCCGGGGTGTCGCGTGGCGCGCAGCTGCACCACTTCCGGACGCGCGGCGAGCTGGTCGCGGCGGCCGTGGAGCACGTGGGCGCGGAGAGCGTCGAGGTGCTCAAGCGGCGGGCGCAGATCGCGGACAAGACCACGCACGCCGTGGTGGAGCTGATCGCGGACTTCCACGCCAGCGACCTGTTCACCGCGGCCCTGGAGCTCTGGGTGGCCGCGCGGACCGATCCGGAGCTGCGCGAGCAGGTGCTGGAGCTGCAGGCGCGGCTGGGGCGTGAGGTGTACGGGCTGGCGTTGGAGCTGCTCGACGTCGATGACACCAAACCGGGCGTGAAGGACGCCGTGCAGGCAACCCTGGATCTTGTGCGCGGGCTGGCTCTCGCGAACCAGCTCGCCGATGACGCCAAACGCCGTGCGCACGTCGTGCGCTACTGGGCGAGGATGCTGGAGGAGCAGCTGTGATCACGGAACTGCTGGCCGACCTCGACGCCGAGTCGCAGGCGCTGGACGACATCGTGGCCGGCGCGCAGGACTGGTCGGTGCCGACGCCCGCCGAGGGCTGGACGGTCGCGCACCAGATCGGCCATCTCATGTGGACGGACAGGGCGGCGATCCTCGCGATCACGGATCCCGAGGCCTTCCAGGCACAGCCGTTGACGGGGGACATCGTCGACCGGACCGCGGCCGAGGGCGCTGTGTTGCCGGACCTGTTGGAGCAGTGGCGTTCCGGCCGCGTCGCGCTGCGGGAGCACCTGGCCGCGGCGTCCGGGAAGATCCTGTGGTTCGGGCCGCCGATGAGCCCGGCGTCGATGGCGACCGCGCGGATCATGGAGACGTGGGCGCACGGGCAGGACGTCGCCGATGCGCTCGGGGTCGTGCGGGAACCGACTTCGCGTCTCAGGCACGTGTGTCACATCGGGGTGCGGACGATGGGGTTCGCGTTCCTGCTCAACGGGTTGGCGGCGCCGGAGGCCGAGGTGCGGGTCGAGCTGACCGGGCCGGGCGGGGAGCTCTGGACGTGGGGTCCTGAGGGTGCCGAGAACCGGGTTTCCGGGCCGGCGCTGGACTTCGCCTGGCTGGTGACGCAGCGGCGCAACCGCAAGGAGCTGGCGGTGGAGGCGGCCGGGCCGGTGGCCGAGGAGTGGCTGCCGATCGCGCAGGCCTTCGCGGGGCCGCCCGGAGGTGGCCGGTGATCAGGATCGGCAACGCGTCCGGGTTCTACGGGGATCGGTTGTCCGCCATGCGGGAGCAGCTGGAGGGCGGCCATCTCGACGTTCTGACCGGTGACTACCTGGCCGAGTTGACCATGCTGATTCTCGGCCGCGACCGGATGAAGGACTCGGGTCTCGGGTACGCCAAGACGTTCTTGCGGCAGATGGAGGACTGTCTGGTGCTGGCGCTGGACAAGGGCGTCAAGATCGTCGTGAACGCCGGCGGGCTCAACCCCGAGGGGCTGGCGCGCAAGCTCGACGCCAAGGTCGGGTACGTCACCGGGGACGATCTCAAGGCGCGGTTCCCGGAGGCGTTGACCGCCAACGCCTATCTGGGTGCGTGGGAGATCGCGGAGTGCCTGAACCAGGGTGCGCAGGTCGTGGTCACCGGGCGCGTCACGGATGCGAGCCTCGTGGTCGGGCCCGCCGCGGCGCACTTCGGGTGGGCGCGCGACGACTGGGACCGGCTGGCCGGCGCGACGGTCGCGGGGCACGTGCTGGAGTGCGGGACGCAGGCGACCGGTGGGAACTACTCGTTCTTCACCGAGATCGACGCGACCAGGCCCGGGTTTCCGATCGCGGAGATCGACGAGGACGGGTCGTGCCTGATCACCAAGCACGCCGGCACGGGTGGCGCGGTCACGGTCGACACCGTTACGGCGCAACTGCTCTACGAGATCGGGGCGCCGGAGTACCTGGGGCCGGACGTCACCACGCACTTCGACACGATCCGGCTCGCGTCGGACGAGCGCGGCGTGCGGATCAGCGGTACCAGGGGGAGTCCGCCACCGGACACGTTGAAGGTGTGCCTGAACACGCTGGGCGGCTTCCGGAACTCCACGACGTTCGTCCTCACCGGACTCGACGTCGACGCGAAGGCCGATCTGGTCAAGCGGCAGCTGCACGACGCCATCGGTGAGGACGACCTGACCTGGACGCTGGCGCGCACCGATCACTCCGACGCGGACACCGAGGAGCGGGCCAGCGCGTTGTTGCACGTGACGATCAAGACGGCGGATCCGAAGCGGGCCAAGGGGTTCAGCCGGGCCGCGATCGAGCTGGCGCTGGCGAGCTATCCCGGGTTCCACGTGACGGCGCCGCCCAGCGACGGGACGCCGTTCGGGGTCTACAAGGCGGCCTACGTCCACCGCGACGAGGTCAGTGCGAAGGCGGTGTTGTTGTGAGCGGGGCTGCGGTGAAGACGGCGCTGGGAACGATCGCCGGTGCGCGCAGCGGCGACAAGGGCGGCGACGCGAACCTCGGTGTGTGGGTTCGCTCGCAGGAAGCCTACGAGTGGCTCAACGGGTTTCTGACCACCGAGAAGCTCAAGGAACTGCTGCCGGAGGCCGGAGAGGTCAGCCGGTACGAGCTGCCCAATCTCAAGGCGCTCAACTTCGTGCTGCACGGGCTGCTCGGTGACGGCGTGGCCAGCAGCACGAGGTTCGATCCGCAGGCGAAGGCGCTGGGCGAGTGGTTGCGCAGCAGGGAAGTCGAGATCCCGGAGGAGCTGCTGTGATCACGAAGGCTGTGCTTACGAAGGACCTGTTCGAGCGGAAAGAGCTCAGGGAGCTCGTCCGCGACTTCACGCGCAAGGAGATCGCGCCGCACCTCGGCGAGTGGGAGAAGCAAGGCGAGGTTCCGCGTGAGCTGCACGAGAAGGCGGCGGAACTGGATCTGCTCGGCATCGGGTTCGAGCACGGCGACCTGCTCGACTCGGTCGCGCTGACCGAGGAGATCATCCAGAACGGCGGGTCGTCGGGGCTGATGGCGGCGTTGTTCACGCTCGGCATCGCGATCCCGCACATCTGGCAGACCGGGAACGACGACCTGATCGACCGGTTCGCGAAGCCCGCCATCCGGGGCGAGAAGATCGGCAGCCTGGCCGTCACCGAACCCGGCGCCGGATCCGACGTCGCGGCGATCAGGACCAGGGCGGTCAGGGACGGCGATCACTACGTCGTCAACGGCGAGAAGACGTTCATCACCTCGGGATGCCGGGCGGACTTCGTCACCACCGCGGTGCGGACCGGCGGCGAGGGCTACCAGGGCATCTCGCTGCTGGTGATCGAGGACGGGTTCACCCGGCGCAAGCTCGACAAGATGGGCTGGCACTGCAGCGACACCGCCGAACTGCACTTCGACGACGTGCGCGTGCCGGTGGAGAACCTGGTGGGCGAGGAGAACCAGGGCTTCGCGCTGATCATGCAGCAGTTCCAGGTAGAGCGCGTCACGATGGCCGTCGAGGCGTATGCGACGGCACAACGGGCGCTGGACCTGACCGTCGAGTGGACCCGCAACCGGGAGACGTTCGGCAAACCGCTGATCAAGAACCAGGTGGTGCGCCACAAGCTCGCCGGGATGGCGCAGAAGATCGACCTGGCGCGGACCTACACGCGGGAGGTCGCGGCGCGGATCAACCGCGGCGACGACTGCGTCACCGAGGTCTGCTTCGCGAAGAACGCGGCCGTTCAGGCGTGCGACGAGGTGGTCGACGCGGCGGTGCAGTTGCACGGCGGCATGGGATACATGCGGGAGTCCGAAGTGGAGCGTCACTACCGGGACGCCCGCATCCTCGGCATCGGGGGCGGGGCGAGTGAAGTGATGACCGAGCTCGCGGCACGACGATTGGGGTTCGCCTGATGGGCAACAGGGAGGCGCTGCTCGCGAAGATCGCGGGGCTGGACGCCGAGCACGCCAAGGCGCTCGCGGGAGGTGGGCCGAAGTACGTCGAACGGCACCACAAGCGCGGCAAGCTCCTCGCCCGCGAACGGGTGGAGCTGCTCATCGACGAGGACAGCCCGTTCCTGGAGCTGTCACCGCTGGCCGCGTGGGGCACGGACTTCCCCGTCGGCGCGTCGGTCGTCACGGGTATTGGACGGATCGAGGGCGTCGAGTGCGTGATCGTCGCGAACGACCCGACGGTGCGTGGCGGGTCGTCGAACCCGTACACGCTGCGGAAGTCCTTGCGGGCCAACGACATCGCGTTGCAGAACCGGTTGCCGCTGGTCAGCCTGGTCGAGTCCGGTGGCGCTGATCTGCCGACACAGAGCGAGATCTTCATCCCGGGCGGGCGGGCTTTCCGCGACCTGACCCGGCTGTCCGCGGCGGGCATTCCGACGATCACGGCGGTGTTCGGCAACGCCACGGCCGGTGGCGCGTACGTGCCGGGCATGTCGGACTACGTGATCATGATCAAGGACCGGTCGAAGGTGTTCCTGGGTGGTCCGCCGCTGGTGAAGATGGCGACCGGGGAGGACTCCGACGACGAGTCGCTGGGCGGCGCGTCCATGCACGGCGCCACGTCCGGGCTCGCGGACTTCGTGGCGGAGGACGAGACCGACGCGATCCGGTTGGCGCGCCGGGTGGTCGCCCGGTTGAACTGGCGGAAGCTCGGGCCGGAGCCGGCACCGGTGGAAGAGCCGCTGTTCGACGCCGAGAGCATCCTCGACGTCGTCTCCGAGGACCAGCGGGTGCCGTTCGACCCGCGGGACGTCATCGCGCGGCTGGTCGACGGGTCGCAGTTCGACGAGTTCAAGCCGTTGTACGGCAACAGTCTCGTCACCGGGTGGGCCAGGATCCACGGCTATCCGGTCGGCATCCTCGCCAACGCGCGCGGGGTGTTGTTCAGCGAGGAGTCGCAGAAGGCCACGCAGTTCATCCAGCTCGCGAACCAGAGCGACACCCCGCTGGTCTTCCTGCAGAACACCACGGGCTACATGGTCGGCGCCCAGTACGAGCAGGGCGGCATCGTCAAGCACGGTTCGATGATGATCAACGCGGTGTCCAACAGCCGGGTGCCGCACCTGACGATCACGATGGGTGCCTCGTACGGTGCCGGCAACTACGGCATGTGCGGCCGGGCGTACGACCCGCGGTTCCTGTTCACCTGGCCCAACGCCAAGTCCGCGGTGATGGGACCCGCGCAGCTCGCGGGTGTGCTGTCGATCGTCGGGCGGCAGGCCGCCATGGCGAAGGGGCAGGAGTACAACGAGGAGCACGACGCCGCCATGCGCAAGATGGTGGAGGCGCAGATCGAGGAGCAGTCGCTGGCGCCGTTCCTGTCCGGGAAGCTCTACGACGACGGCGTGATCGACCCTCGCGACACCAGGACCGTGCTCGCCCTCTGCCTCTCCGCTGTCCACAGCGGACCGATCAAGGGCGCCGACGGCTTCGGCGTCTTCCGGATGTGATGACCCCAGTGATCAAGGCCCGATTGATCAAGACGCTGCTGATCGCCAACCGCGGCGAGATCGCCCGCCGGATCATCCGCACGTGCCAGGCGAACGGAATCCGCACTGTCGCGGTGTTCTCCGACCCGGACGCCGATGCGCCGCACGTGCGGGAAGCCGACCTCGCGGTTCGGCTGCCCGGTGCGTCGCCGACCGAGACCTACCTGCGTGCCGACCTGCTCGTCGAAGCCGCTGTCAAAGCCGGAGCGGACGCCGTCCACCCCGGCTACGGGTTTCTCAGCGAGAACGCGGACTTCGCCCGTGCCGTGGGTGCCGCCGGGCTGATGTGGGTCGGTCCCGCGCCGGACGCCATCGAGGCGATGGGGTCCAAGGTCGCCGCGAAGAAGCGGATGGCGGCCGCGGGCGTGCCGACGCTGCCCGAGCTCGACCCGGAGACCGTCACCGAGTTCCCCGTGCTGATCAAGGCATCGGCGGGCGGCGGCGGGCGCGGCATGCGGATCGTCCGGGAGAAGGGCGAGTTCGCGGACGCGCTGGCCAGCGCACGGCGAGAAGCCGAGTCGGCGTTCGGTGACCCGACGGTGTTCTGCGAGCCGTTGCTGGAGCACGCGCGGCACGTCGAGGTGCAGATCCTCGCGGACATGCACGGCACGGTGTGGGCGTTGGGGGAGCGCGAGTGCTCGATCCAGCGCCGGCACCAGAAGATCGTCGAGGAGTCGCCCAGCCCGGCGGTCGACGACGACGTCCGCAAGCGTTTGTTCGCCGCCGCGGTGGCCGCCGCCGAGTCGATCAACTACGTCGGCGCGGGCACCGTCGAGTTCATGCTGAAGGGCGAGGACTTCCACTTCCTGGAGGTCAACACCCGGCTGCAGGTCGAGCACCCGGTGACCGAGCTGGTCCACGGCGTCGACCTGGTCGAGTGGCAGCTGCGGATCGCTGAGGGCGCCCGGCTTCCGGTGGAGGCGCCGGAACCACGCGGGCACGCCATCGAGGTCCGGCTCTACGCCGAGGATCCGGCGAACGACTGGCGCCCGGCGAGCGGCACGCTGCACCGGTTCCACGTTCCCGGTGACGTCAGGCTCGACAGCGGGGTGGAGGACGGCTCGGTAGTCTCCGTGCACTACGACCCGATGCTGGCCAAGGTGATCGCGTACGCACCGACGCGCAGGGCCGCCGCCCGCAAGCTCGCGACGGCGCTGGAAAGCGCGCGGATCCACGGCCTGATCACGAACCGCCAGTTGCTGGTGGACATCCTCGAACACGAGGCGTTTCTCAACGGCGACACGCACACCGGGTTCCTGGCCGAGCACGACTTCACCCGGACCGTGGACCCGCAACCGTTTGCGCTCGCCGCAGCCCTCGCGCAGGCGGCTGCTCGCAAGATCGGGCACCTGCCGCTGGGCTGGCGCAACGTGCGGTCGCAGCGGCCGAAGGCGAAGTTCCTGTTCGGCGAGGAGCTGGTGGAGGTCGAGTACGACCCCGCGATGGCCACTCCCGACGTGGTCACCCTGGACCTCGACGGCGTGCGCACGCCGTTCCACGTTGCCCGGTACGGAGATCTGGTCGAGGTCGACTCGCCGCGCGGCTCGGTGACGTTGAAGGTCGTGCCGCGCTTCCCCGAGCCGGAGACCAAACTCGCGCCAGGGGCGACCATCGCGCCGATGCCCGGCACGGTCGTCCGGGTCAGCGTTGGGCAGGGCGACCAGGTCGAGGCCGGCGCCGAACTGCTGGTGCTGGAAGCGATGAAGATGGAACACCGGGTGCTTGCCACCAGCGCGGGCACCGTCACCGAACTGCTCGTCGAGAAGGCCCAGCAGGTCAACGCGGGCGACGTCCTGGCCGTAGTGGCCGAGAAGAGTGGAGACGAACAGTGAGCTTCGTCGAGTCCGAAGAGCGGATCGCGCTGCGCAAGGCCGTCGCCGAGTTCGGTGCCAAGTACGGCCACGACTACTTCATCGCCAAGTCCAGGGCGGGCGAGAAGACCACCGAACTGTGGGAGGAGGCCGGCAAGCTCGGCTACCTCGGCGTTGCCGTGCCCGAGGAGTACGGCGGCGGTGGCGGCGGCATCGGTGACCTCGCGGCGGTGTGCGAGGAACTGGCGGCGGCGGGATGTCCGTTGCTGCTCATGGTGGTGTCGCCGGCGATCTGCGCGACGGTGATCGCCAGGTTCGGCACCGACGAGCAGAAGTCCAAGTGGCTGCCCGGATTCGCGGACGGCACGCTGAAGATGGCGTTCGCGATCACCGAACCGGACGCGGGCTCCAACTCGCACAAGCTGAAGACCAGCGTCCGGCGGGACGGCGACGACTGGGTCCTCAACGGCAGCAAGACCTACATCTCCGGCATCGACGAGGTCGACGCCGTGCTCGTGGTCGCGATCCAGAAGACCGGGCCGGTGCTCGTGGTCGTCCCGACGACCGCGGAGGGCTTCACCTGGCACGAGATCGAGATGGAGCTGGTGGCGCCGGAGAAGCAGTTCACGCTGTTCTTCGACGACGTGCGGCTCCCCGCCGACGCCGTGGTCGGCTCGCCGGACCAGGGGCTGCTGCAGGTGTTCGCGGGCCTCAACCCCGAACGGATCATGGGTGCGAGCATGGCGACCGGTTCGGCCCGGCTGGCGATCGGCAAGGCCGTCGCCTACGCCCAGCAGCGCACGGTCTGGGACAGCCCGATCGGCGCGCACCAGGGCCTCGCGCACCCGCTGGCGAAGATCCACGTCGAGATCGAACTCGCCAGGCTGATGACGCAGAAGGCGGCCGCGCTGTACGACTCGGGCCGGGACAAAGACGCTGGTGAGGCCGCGAACATGGCCAAGTATGCGGCGGGCGAGGCCATTGCCGCGGCTGTTGACCAGGCGATTCAGACCCACGGCGGCAACGGGCTGACCGTTGAGTTCGGACTGGCGTCGATGCTCGGCATGTCCCGTCTGTCCCGCATCGCGCCCGTCTCGCGGGAGATGGTGCTCAACTTCGTCGCGCAGAACAGCCTGAAACTGCCTCGCTCCTACTGACACCTGCGGGCACACTGCGGGGCATGGGGACCTTCAGAACTTCAGACGGCGTCAGCCTCGCCTACCACGGCCCGTCCGGCCCGGATCCGTTGATCTGCCTGCCGGGCGGGCCGATGCAGGCCTCGTCGTACATGGGCGGCCTGCCGCTCGAACACGTGCTCCGGCTCGATCTGCGCGGCACCGGTGACTCCGAGGGAGCACCGAAAGAGTCCTACCGGGCGGATCGTCAGGTCGACGACGTGGAAGCGCTCCGTCAGCATCTGGGCCTCGACCAGCTCAGGCTGCTGGGTCACTCGGCCGGTGGCACTCTCGCGATCCTCTACGCGGCGCGTTTTCCGCAGCACGTCAAGGAACTCGTGCTCGTCGCACCCAGCCCGCGCCCGGTCGGCATCGACGTCACCGACGAGGACCGCCGGGAGCTCGCGCTGCAACGCGACGGTGAACCCTGGTACGCCGAGGCCATCCAGGGGTTCGAGGAGATCTGGGCCGGCAACATGACGGCCGAGGCGTTCGCGAAGATCAGCCCGTTCTGGCACGGCCGCTGGGACGACGCGGCGCGGGCTCTCGACGATCATCCGCGCAACGGCGAGGCCGCCCAGGAGTACTACGCGGAGGGTGCGTTCGACCCGGAGCAGGTTCGGGCGGCGCTCAAGACCCTTGACGTGCCAACGCTTCTGCTCGCCGGCGAAGTCGATGTGGCGCTACCGCCCAAGCGCGCGCAGGAGTACGCGGACCTGTTCCCGCGCGCGCAGTTCGTCGTGCAGCCCGGCGCCGGTCACTTCCCCTGGGTCGACGACCCCGAGGCGTTCGCGGCCGCCGTCCAGCGCATTCCGTAAAGGCCCGGCCCGAAGTCGAGCGCGGCGGCGTGCGCGTAGCCCCACGAGTCCACCGGGGCAGGGCGGGCGCCGCCGAACATTTCCGTTCCCGCCGGACCGGACGCGAATTGCTCGCACGAAGCGGGCGGGGACTCGGCCGGGAATTTGATCTCCAGCACGTAGTCGTGCACGCGTTCGCCGAACCGCCGGAAATGCGTGTGCTCGACCGTCGGATGTGGATAGATCAATTCGTACTCGATCGCGATCGAGCCGCCGGGAGAGATCGGTTCGTCGAACAACAGCTCCGCGACGAGCACGCCGTTCGTGCGTTCCCTGGCGATCCGGCCGACCCGGCACGACCGCACGGCGGTCAGCGCGGGCTGCGCCGATCCCGTTTCCTGGCACAGGATCCAGCGGTCCACCCCGGCCGAGGTCGCCTGCATGACCTGGCGGGACCGGACACCGCGCACCCCACCGCAGGACGCGACGTCGACCCGGTCGTGCTGAGCGGTCAGGACCAGCCCGGAGCCGTCCCACGGCGCTCGTGCCGACAGCTCCCGCCTGCGGGAACGCCCACGCGGCCGAGGCGGGCCGAGCAGCCGCGACAGGGCGGTCTCCGGCAGTCCCAGCACGTCTTCGAGGTGGGCCAGCGCCATCAGCGACTCGGGTCTCTCCGGTCTGCGCCGGCCTGACTGCCAGTAACTCAGCGCGGTCACGCTGATGGGTGCGCCGCGCACCTTGAGACGGTGCTGCAGCCGTTCCAGGCTGAGCCCCCGCACCTGGATCGCGACCCGCAACGCGTCCGCGAACGGACCCGTCACCAAGAGGTCGGCGAGCTCCTCGCGCGGTGGGTAAATCGTCAGCATCCACCCCTCCGTTTCCCGGGGTCAAGCTGGGAAGGCTATCGGCAGCAAAGGGAACGCGGTACAGCCGATCGGCGGTTTCGGGCCGCTGGGAAACCCGGAAAGTTCAGATCTCGGGTCTATTACGCCGCCAATAGTCTCGATTGGGTTCCTGAGCATCCCTGCGACGAACAGGACTACACAATGCGCAAGACAGCGACCCTGCTGGGCTCGGCGGTCATGATCGCGGCCTTCGCGGCGCCCGCTCAGGCCGCGGTGGGGGAGATCCTCACCTTCCAGGGCGTCCAGAACATCCCCGGCAGCTTCGTCGTGAAGTTGAAGGACAACGGCGTCACCGCGAGTGCCGCGACTCTCGGTGCACGCTTCGGCGGTCAGATCGGGTACGTGTACGACGCCGCCTTCAAGGGCTTCTCGGTCAAGATGTCCGACGCCCAGGCACGCAGACTGGCAGCTGACCCCTCGGTCGAGTTCGTGGAACGCGACCAGGTGCTCAGCATCCAGGCCACCCAGGTCAACCCTCCGTCGTGGGGCCTGGACCGGATCGACCAGCGCAACCTGCCGCTCGACCAGCGCTACACCTACAACTCCACCGGCTCCGGCGTGAACGCCTACGTCATCGACACCGGCGTCCGGATCAGCCACCAGACGTTCGGCGGCCGCGCGAAGAACGGCCGCGACTTCGTCGACAACGACGCCGTCGCGCAGGACGGCAACGGCCACGGCACGCACGTCGCGGGAACCATCGCGGGCTCTCAGTACGGCGTGGCGAAGGCCGCGAACATCATCGCGGTGCGCGTGCTGAACAACTCCGGTTCCGGCACGCTCGCCGGTGTCAACGCGGGCATCAACTGGGTGGCCGCGAACCACGTCAAGCCCGCGGTGGCCAACATGTCGCTCGGTGGCGGCGCGAACGCCTCGCTCGACAGCGCGGTGCAGGGCGCGATCACGCGGGGCGTGACGTTCGCCGTGGCGGCCGGCAACGCGAACACCAACGCCGCCAACACCTCGCCCGCACGGGTGGCGGCGGCGATCACCGTGGGGTCGACCGACCGCACCGACGCGCGGTCGTCGTTCTCCAACTTCGGCCCGGTCGTCGACGTGTTCGCACCCGGCCGCGACATCACCTCCGCGTGGAACACCAGTGACACGGCCACGAACACCATCTCCGGCACCTCGATGGCGACGCCGCACGTCGCCGGCGTGGTGGCCCGGTACCTGCAGGGCAACTTCAACGTGACGCCCGCGCAGGTCTCGGCGGCGATCACCTCCAACGCCACCAACGGCAAGGTGACCAACCCCGGTGCCGGTACGACGACCAGGCTCCTGTACTGGCCGCCGACCAGCTGATCCCGGTGAGATGTGCGGCCCCGGCTCCCTGCGAGCCGGGGCCGTTTTCCCTGCAAACGAAAGGAAGTTCCCTGTGAGAGCCCTGCTGGGAGTCGCCGCCCTGGCGGCCGCGGTCGTGGTCGCTCCGGCGTCCGCGGCCACGTCTTCGTACATCGTCGTGCTTCGTGATGGAACCGTCTCCTCTTTCAGTGGCACGGTGGAGCACACGTACTCCAGTGTTTTCAACGGTTTCAGCGCTCGGATGACAGCCGCGCAGGTCCGTTCGCTCAAGGCCGATCCGAACGTGTCCTCTGTGGAGCGTGACGGGATCGTGCACGCGAACAGCGTTCAACTCAACCCGCCGTGGGGGCTGGACCGGATCGACCAGCGCGCGTTGCCGCTGGACCAGCGCTACGAGTACACGAGCACCGGCCGTGGCGTGAACATCTACGTGATCGACACAGGTTTGCGGGTGACGCACGCGGACTTCGGTGGCCGTGCTCGCAACGGGTGGGACACCGTCGACAACGACGCGATCGCGCAGGACGACAACGGTCACGGCACGCACGTCGCCGGCATCGCCGCGGGCACCAAGTACGGCGTGGCCAAGCAGGCGACGGTGTGGGGTGTGCGCGTGCTGAACGGCTCCGGTTCCGGCACGATCTCCGGTGTCATCGCGGGCGTGGACTGGGTGACGCGCAACGCGGTGAAGCCCGCGGTGGCCAACATGTCGTTGGGCGGCAGTGCTTCCCTGGCTCTGGACACGGCGGTCAAGAAGTCGATCGACTCGGGCGTCTCCTACACGGTCGCCGCCGGTGGCAGCAACACCGACCCGGGAAACTCGTCGCCACAACGGGTTTCACAGGCGATCTGCGTGGGTGGGTTGACGCAGACCGACACCAAGTCGTCGTCGTCGAACTACGGGCCGCTGGTGGACATCTGGGCGGCGGGCGTCAACATTCCCTCCGCCTGGAACACGAGCGACACCGCGACCGCGACGCTGAGCGGATCGTCCATGGCCGCACCGCACGCGGCCGGTGTCGCGGCCCGATACCTGCAGTTCAACCGTGCGGCCACGCCCGCGCAGGTGGAGCGCGCGCTGGTTACCACGGGCACTCCTGGCACACCACCCGTCACTCGTATCCTTTACTGGCCGCCTTCGCTGTGAAAGGTCAATTGTTCGATAATGCAGGCGCGTCTTAACCTTTAGGACACCCTTGGCAGGAACCGGATCACTCCATAGCGTCGAAAGCGTTCGTTCCCCTGCAAAGAACGGAATGCACATCATGACGCGAAAGATCCGGTTCCTGGCCGGTGCCGGCGTGGCGAGCCTCGCCCTGTCGGTTCTGATGGTCCCCTCTGCCTCCGCCGCGGAAGGCGAGGTGCTCTCCCTCGGCTCGCCCGAGAAGATCGCCGGCAGCTTCATCGTGAAGTTGAAGGAGGGCAAGGGCAACTCGCACGCCCTCGCTTCCCGGTTCGGCGCGAAGGTCGAGCGCGACTACACCAGCTTCGGCGGCTTCAACGTGAAGCTGACGGAGAAGCAGGCCAAGCGCCTCGCCGCCGACCCGTCGGTGGAGTTCGTCGAGGCCGACCAGGTCGTGCACACGCAGGCGACGCAGACGAACCCGCCGTCGTGGGGTCTCGACCGCATCGACCAGCGCAACCTGCCGCTCAACCAGTCGTACAGCTACACCTCGACCGGTTCGGGCGTGACCGCGTACGTCATCGACACCGGCGTGCGCATCAGCCACTCCACGTTCGGTGGTCGCGCTTCCAACGGCCGTGACTTCGTGGACAACGACAACGTTGCCCAGGACGGCAACGGCCACGGCACGCACGTCGCCGGCACCATCGCGGGCTCGCAGTACGGCGTCGCGAAGGCCGCGAAGGTCGTCGCCGTCCGCGTGCTCGACAACAACGGCTCCGGCACCCTCGCCGGTGTCGCCGCGGGCATCGACTGGGTGGGTGCCAACGCCGTCAAGCCGGCTGTCGCCAACCTGTCGCTCGGTGGTGGCGCCAACGCCACTCTCGACACGGCCGTGCGCAACGCGATCGCCAAGGGCGTGACCTTCGCGGTGGCGGCGGGCAACTCCAACGCCAACGCGAACACGTTCTCCCCGGCCCGCGTGACCGAGGCGATCACCGTCGGCGCCACCGAGCGCACCGACGCCCGTGCGTCGTACTCGAACTACGGTGCGGTGCTGGACATCTTCGCGCCGGGTTCGGCCATCACGTCGGCCTGGAACACCTCCGACTCGGCCACCAACAGCATCTCGGGCACGTCGATGGCCACCCCGCACGTCGCGGGTGCCATCGCTCGCTACCTCTCGACGAACAAGACGGCCACGCCGGCTCAGGTCGCCTCGTACCTGATCGCGCAGTCGACGCCGTCGAAGGTGACGAACCCGGGTTCCGGTTCGCCGAACCGCCTGCTGTACCTCGCGCCCACCGCGTGAGCTAGTTCCGTGTGAAGGGCCGCGACCCCGGTCGCGGCCTTTTCCTATCCTTGGGTCCATGGTGGAGGGTCTGAAGGGCATCGACTGGTACCGGTTGCGCAGCCACAACGGGTACGCCGACGACCTTCCCAGGTTGCTGAAGCAGGCCCGGACGTCCGTCGAGGCGCACGAGGAGCTGGTGCGCCACCTGTGCGGGAACGAGTTCGACGTCAGTGAGGCGACCGCCGCGGCCTGGCCGTTCCTGCTGGACCTGGTCGCCCACGACAGCACTCCCGACCGCCAGTGGCTCCTCGACCAGGTGTGCGGCAGCATCGCGGCAGCCGGTGGCAGCCGTTCCGACGGTGTCCACCCGAGCTGGCCACCCGCCTGGGAGGCCGCGAAGCCCGCCTTGCTGGCGCTGCTCGACCACGGCTCGGCGACGGTGCGGCGGGGCACGTTGTTCGTGCTCGGGGAGGGGCGCGGGGACAGCGCACCGGTGCTGCCCGCCCTGACGCGGCGGTGGGAGCTCGAAACCGATCCGGCCACGCGGTTGTGCATCGTGCTCGTCGCGACGGAGTTCGCCGGGCGGGGCGACGAGGCCGCGGTCTCGTGGCTGCGAGAGCTGGAGGTAGCGGACGACGAGCCGCAGGCGCGGATGCTCGTGTCCGCGGCGACGAGTCCGGACGCCGGCGTGATCCTGCGCGGGCTGACCGGGGACCTGGGGTTGTTCCTGGCGGCGGGGTCCTTCGAGATGGGCTACGACGAGGTGCTGGGGCACGTGCTCTGGCTGGTGAGGCCCAAGGAGTTCGAGGGCATGGACCTCGTGCTGGCGCTGGTGGACGTGCTGCCGTGGCGGACGGAGGCACTCGACCACCTGCGCAGGCTCTTCGAGCGCGACACCACGGACGTGGGTCTGGTCGTGCCGTTCGTGCCGGTGTGGGCGGCCGACCCGGACGTCCGGCTGCGCGCGTTCGCGGTGTGGCTGGTCGGCGTCGCGCGGGCCCGGGAGTACAAGGACCTCGTGGCCGAGGCGGTGCACGACCACGCTGTGACGTCGTTGGGGCAGCGGGTCTCCACACTGGCCACGTCGGTGCTGCGGGAGCTGGGATGAGGCCTGTGCTGGAGGGGTTGGACCAGGTCGAGTGGCACTCGATCGACCACGCCTACGGGCCCGCGCTGGACGCGCCGGGTCATGTCAGGGCGTTGCTGTCCGGCGATCCCGAGGTCGTCGCGCGGGCCATCACGGACCTGGACCGGACCGTGCGTGAGGAAGGCGGCTTCGTGTGCCCGGCCGCCACCGCCGTTCTGCCGTTCCTCGTCGAGGTCATGCCCTTGCTCGCTGCGGAGCACCGGGCACGACTGCTGGACATGATCGAACTGATCGTGGACGACGGCGAGAACGCCGAGCAGGTCGACCCCGGCTGGCACGCCGCGTGGGCGAAGGCGGGGCCCGCGATCCGCCCTGCCTGAAAATCTGTCGGTGGGCCCGGCTAGCCTTGACGGCAAAGCTGACTTCGTCTACAAGGAGCCACCACCGTGTTGCGCACGCACGAGGCCGGATCACTCCGGGCCGAGCACGCCGGGCAGTCCGTCACCCTCACCGGGTGGGTCGCTCGCCGGCGTGATCACGGCGGTGTCATCTTCATCGACCTCCGCGACGCCTCTGGTGTCGCCCAGGTCGTCTTCCGCGAGGGTGAGATGGCCGAGCGCGCGCACCGGTTGCGCAGCGAGTACGTCATCAAGGTCACCGGCGACGTGAGCAAGCGTCCGGAGGGCAGCGAGAACCCCGACCTCGCCACCGGCGCCATCGAGGTCTACGTGACCGACCTCGAGGTGCTCAACGAGGCGGCGCCGCTGCCGTTCCAGGTCGAGAGCGACGTGGAGCCCGGCGAGGACGCCCGCCTCAAGCACCGCTACCTCGACCTGCGTCGCAGCGGCCCGGCCAAGGCCATCCGGCTGCGCAGCGAGGTCAGCCGGATCGCGCGTGAGGTGCTGCACGGCGAGAAGTTCGTCGAGATCGAGACGCCGACGCTGACCCGCTCCACGCCCGAGGGCGCGCGTGACTTCCTGGTGCCGGCGCGACTGCGTCCCGGCTCCTGGTACGCGCTGCCGCAGTCGCCGCAGCTGTTCAAGCAGCTGCTGATGGTCGGTGGCCTGGAGCGCTACTACCAGATCGCGCGCTGCTACCGGGACGAGGACTTCCGCGCCGACCGCCAGCCGGAGTTCACCCAGCTCGACATCGAGATGAGCTTCGTCGAGCAGGACGACGTCATCGGCCTGACCGAGAAGCTGCTCGCCGCGATCTGGAAGGAGACGAAGGACGTCGAGCTGCCGCTGCCGTTCCGTCGCATCTCCTACGCCGACGCGATGGCGAAGTACGGCTCGGACAAGCCGGACCTGCGCTTCGAGCTGGAGCTCACCGAGCTCACCGAGTACTTCAAGGACACGACGTTCCGGGTGTTCCAGGCGCCGTACGTCGGTGCCGTGGTCATGCCGGGTGGTGCTTCCCAGCCGCGTCGCACGCTGGACGCGTGGCAGGAGTTCGCCAAGCAGCGCGGCCACAAGGGTCTCGCGTACGTGCTGGTCCAGGAGGACGGCACGCTGGGCGGCCCGGTCGCCAAGAACCTCACCGACACCGAGCGCGAGGGTCTCGCGAAGGCCGTCGGCGCCAACGCCGGCGACTGCATCTTCTTCGGTGCGGGCGAGGCCAGGGACGCGCGCGCTCTGCTGGGCGCGGCCCGTGTCGAGATCGCGCACCGCGTCGGCCTGATCGACGAGAACGCCTGGGCGTTCGCGTGGGTCGTCGACTTCCCGATGTTCGAGTCCGTCGACAAGCTCGAGGCCGGCGACGTCGCCGTCGGTGGCGGCAACTGGACGGCGCTGCACCACGCGTTCACCTCGCCGACCCCGGAGTGGATCGACAACTTCGAGACCGACCCGGGCAACGCGCTGGCCTACGCCTACGACGTGATCCTCAACGGCAACGAGCTCGGCGGTGGCTCGATTCGTATCCACCGCGCGGACGTGCAGCAGCGCGCGTTCGGCGTGATGGGCATCGGTGCCGAGGAGGCGCAGGAGAAGTTCGGCTTCCTGCTCGACGCGTTCAAGTTCGGCGCGCCGCCCCACGGCGGCATCGCGCTCGGCTGGGACCGCCTCTGCATGCTGCTCGCGGGTGCCGACTCGATCCGCGAGGTCATCGCGTTCCCGAAGAGCGGCGGCGGCTTCGACCCGCTGACCGCGGCTCCGGCGCCGATCACCGCGCTGCAGCGCAAGGAGGCCGGCGTCGACGCCAAGCCGCAGGAGAAGGCCGAGAAGGCGTAGTGCTCAGGCTGCGGGTGGTCTGCCCGGCAGACCAGACCGAGGCCGCACTGGAGATCCTCCACGACCACGCGGGAGCCACCCATCTGGTGGTCCTGCGTGGCGCGGCGGTCGCTCCCGAAGGCGACCTGATCACGGCGGACGTGGCGCGCGAGGCGGTCGACGAGATCGTCGTCGCGCTCTGCGACCTGCACATCGACCACACCGGCGGCGTGACGATCGAAACGATCGACACGTCGCTGTCCGACAGCGCCGACCGCGCCGAGGAGAACGCGCCGGGCGAGGGCTCGGACGTGATCGTGTGGGAGGAGCTGATCGCGAAGTCCGGCGAGGAGTCCCGGCCCAGCGTCACCTTCCAGGCGTTCCTCACCATCGCCTGCCTGCTGGCGGCGGTGGGCGTCGCGACGAACTCGCCGGTCACGATCGTCGGCGCGATGGTCGTCGGCCCGGAGTTCGGGCCGCTCGCCGCGATCGCCGTCGGCCTCGTCGCGAAGCGGTGGGACCTGGTCAAACGGGCGACGATCGCGCTGGGTGTCGGGTTCCCGCTGGCCATGGTGATCACGTCGGTGCTGACCTGGTTCGGCGAGCTCGGCGGACTGTTCGACAAGACGGCGCTGATCGACGGTCACCAGGTCGACTTCGTCTACCAGTTCGGGCCGTTCTCACTGATCGTGGCACTGCTGGCGGGCGCGGCGGGCATGCTCTCGATGACGTCGGCGAAGTCGGCGGCGTTGGTCGGCGTGTTCATCTCGGTCACCACGGTTCCGGCGGCCGGGTACGCCGCGCTGGCCGCGGTTCTCGGAGTGTGGGACAGAGTCGGGCCCGCAGTTGCCCAGCTGGGTATCAACTTGATCGGTATTGTCGCCGCCGCCGCGCTCGTGCTGTTGATCCGCAGGCGGCGGGCAACGGATGGTGTTTCCACACGTCCACTGTCCAAGGGGTGATCCGGAAACAGCGCGAGCCGTTATCAACGAGTAGTGGTGGTCGCAGCCTGGCCGGATTAGCGTCGGTCCGGCTCACGGACATGGGGAGTAGGGTCGGAGGGGATGAGCGTGGAGATCACCGCGGGCCCTCCCGACACGACTTCACCTGAGATCGCCGAAGCCGTCGAGGCAGCCGAGCGGGTACTGACCAAGCGTCTGGGCGCACAGGTGCGCCTCGCGGACCCCGAGGCTCTCGGGGGTACCGGGCGTTCCGTCGTCATTCGGGTGAGAGTGGCCGCCTCGCCGTTCTCGATGCCCCGCACGCTGGTGGTGAAGCGCTATCCGGCGGGGAGCGGCGACCGCGACCCGTGGGCGCACGAGGCCGTCAGCCACCAGTTGCTCACCGCGCTGCCGTCCGAAGAGCGCGCCACACCAGAGCTGTTCGCACACGACGCGGCAGCGCGTCTGGTCGTGCTGGAAGACCTGGGCCGTGCGCCGCGCCTGTCGGAGAAGCTGCACGCCACGGACGCGCGCGCTGCGGAACGCGGGCTGCTGTCGTGGGCACATGCCATGGGCCGTCTGCACGCCACCACCGCCGGTCGTGACGCCGACTTCGACGCGTTGATGCGCCGGGCCGGTGCGCAGTGCTGCCAGGACCCGATCGCGGTCGACGTGCACGCGGCGATCGTGGGCTTACCGGGGCTGCTCGAGTCCACGCTGGGCGTCGGGACGTCCTCGCAGGCCACCGAGTTCGCCGCCGACGCCGCACGGGCGTTCAGCACCTCACGGCGGCGTGCGTTCAGCCCGTCGACGTCCTGCCCGGACAACCACCTGGTCACCTCGAAGGGCGTCCGGTTCGTCGACTTCGAGGGCGGCTGCGTCCGCGACATCGTGTTCGACGCCGCCGCTCTGCGCGTGCCGTTCCCGTCCTGCTGGTGCGGATGGGGCCTGCCGCCGGGGATGTCCGAGGCCATGGTCGCCGCGTGGCGGGCGGAGGTCGGGTCGGTGTGGCCCGAGATGGACGACGACGCGGTGCTCCTGCCGCGGCTGCTGGAAGCCCAGCTGCTGTGGGTGTGGCTCGCGACGTGGCGGGCGCTGTCCAAGCCGATGCCGGTGCCGATCCCCCTGATGCCCAACGTTGTCAACGCGCCGCCGCGCAGCGTCGTGCTGGCCGGGCGGTGGGTCCGGTTGCGGTCCGACGCGCTGATCCTGGGCGAGAAGACGGTCGCGTCACACGCCGACGCGGTGATCGGCGCGCTGGCCGACCGCTACGGCGCTGAGGTGCTCGAACTCCCGCTTTACCCAGCATTTCGCTGAACCGTTCCCACACGGTCATTCCCGGATCACCAGGCCCGCTGATCCTGGCTCGTGTGCTGGTGTTACTCGGTGACTCGACCGCGGTCGGGATCGGCGACCTCGTTCCCGGCGGCTGGCGCGGGTTCGGCCCCATCCTCTCGTCCGCCTACCCGGACAACGGTTACCGCAACTACGCCGTCTCCGGCGCGCGGCTGGCCGACGTCAGACGCACCCAGCTGCCGCAGGCGTTGCGCGACAAGCCCACCGCCGCCGTCGTCATCGCCGGCGTCAACGACACGCTCCGCTCCGACTTCTCCGCGCGGCGGATGCACGAGGACCTCGACCACGTCTGCCGCGAGCTGACGGCCGCCGGGGTCTCCGTCGTCACCGTGCGGTTCCACGACCAGGGCCGCGTGTTCAAGCTGCCAGGCAAGCTGCGGCGGGTGCTGAAGGACCGCATCGACGAGTACAACCGCGTGATCGACGTCGTGGTCGCGCGGCACGGCGTCCGGTGCGTCGACCTGCACACCATGCCCGGGGCGTACGAGCTGGAGACGTGGGCGGTCGACCGGCTACACCCGTCCGAGCTCGGTCACCGGATGCTCGCCAAGGCGTTCGCGGGGGAGTTGCGCGCGGTCGGGCACGCGGTCGGCGAGGTCAGCCTGGAGTGCTCCGGCGGGCGCGAGCTCACGGTGTGGCATCACGTCGCGTGGCTGATGCTGAAAGGGATTCCGTGGCTGTGGAAGCGGGGCGCGGACCTGCTGCCGTTGCTGTGGATGGACGAGACACCGGCCGAGTGGTACCCGAACAGCGCGGGGCCGGTGCCGGGAGAGGTGCTTCCCGCCGACACCGGCCTCGCCTGAGCGCTGAGGATCAGGCAGCGGCGCTCAGGTCGTAGATCGTCTCGCCGCCCGCGGTGACGGCCTGGAAGTTCGCGGCCACCCACTCGCCGATGTCGCTGCTGCCGCCACCGGGTCCACCTCGTCCACCTGCGACGTAGTAGCGCACCTTGCCGTCGGCGACGAGCGCCTTGAACTCGTCGAGCGTGGGCGCGGGATCGCTGCCGTTCCAGCCGCCGATCGCGATGACGGGCCGTCCCGACGACAGCTGCAACGACGCCGCGCTCTGCGCGCCGACCGTCGCGGCCGCCCACTGGGTGTCCGTGCTCTTCAGCAACTGCACGACCTCCGTGGACGAGGTGCCCTCGCGCATCCCGCCGCCTTGCTGGGTGCGCGGCCCGGACAGGGGGATCGAGCCGCTGTGCGTGGTGGCGGCGGTCGCGAACGCGTAGCCGGAGGTGCCGAGCAACGCGGCCACGACCAGTGCGGCGGCGGTCCAGCGGCGGGCGTTCACGCCGAACACCAGCGCGAACACCACGAGCGCGGTGACGGCCAGCAGAACCCAGCGCAGCCAAGGCATCCAGGTCGGCGTGCGGTCGAGCAGGATGTAGCCCCAGACTCCGGTCGCCGCGACCATCGCGGTCAACGCCATCCGTGCCGGGAAATGCGCCCGGCCCCGCCAGAGTTCACGTCCGGAAACCCCCACCAGCGCGGCGATTCCCGGTGCCAGCGCGACGGTGTAGTAGGGGTGCGTGATGCCGCTCATGAAGCTGAACACCACACCGCTGACGAGCGTCCAGCCACCCCAGACCACCAGCGCCGCACGGGTGCGGTCGGTCCGTGGTGCCCGGCGGCTGAACCACAGCCCGGCGACGAGGCCGATCAACGCCGCGGGCAGCAGCCAGGAGATCTCCGGGCCCATGCTGGCGCCGAACAGCCGGCCGATGCCCGTCTCGCCGCCGAAACCGATGTTCCCGTTGCCGCCCATACCGCCGTTGCCGCCGCCAGGGCCGCCGCCCGAGTTGCCGAAGATGCGGCCGAGGCCGTTGTAGCCGATCGCCAGCTCCCACAACGAGTTGTTGGTCGACCCGCCGATGTACGGGCGGCTGTCGGCCGGCCACAGCTCGACCAGCGCGATGAACCACCCGGCCGACACGACCACCGCGACACCGGCGCCGAGCAGGTGCAGCAGCCTGCGCGGCACCGAGGCAGGCGCGGCGATCAGGTAGGCCAGCGCCAGTGCGGGCAGCACCAGGAACGCCTGCAGCATCTTGGTGAGGAACGCGAAACCGATCGCTGTGCCGGCGAGCGCCAGCCAGAGCGGGCTCGCCTTCTCCAGCGCCCGCATCGTGCAGTACGCGGCCGCGACCATCAGCAGCACCAGCAGCGCGTCCGGCAGGTTGAACCGGAACATCAGTGTGGCCACCGGCGTCAGCGCGAGGGCCGCACCGGCGAACAGCGCCGCTCCGGGGCCTGACGTGCGCTTCACCGTCGCGTACAGCAGCGCCACCGCCGCCACGCCTTCCAGCGCCTGCGGGGCGAGCACGGTCCAGCTGGAGAAGCCGAAAGCCTTGGCGAACAACCCGCTCACCCACAGGAACGCGGGCGGTTTGTCGACGGTGATCGTGTTGCCGGGGTCGAGCGACCCGAACAGCAACGCCTTCCAGCTCTGCGAAGCCGCCTGCGTCGCGGCGGCGTAGAACTCGTTGCCGTAACCGGATGCGGTGAGGTTCCACAGGTACAGCACGGCGGTGCCGGCCAGCAGGCCGAGGAAAGCGATGCGGTGCACCGTTTTCGGGTTCACCTTCCGGCGTTCGGCCGGTGCCGGCGCGGCGGCGGGCGCAGGTGCGAGTGCGGCGGTCATGCTGCGTCCAGTTCGTAGAGGGTGGAACCGGCGACGGTGGTCGCGGTGAAGTTCTCGGCGACCCACGCGGCGATGTCGTGGGCGGCGTCGCTGCCCGTCTCGCCCTGCATCATCCGGCCGGCGGCGACGTAGTAGTGGATCTGTCCACTTCGGACCATTTCCTGGAACTGCTCGAGCGTGGGCGCGGGATCGGTGCCGTTGAACCCGCCCATCGCCATCACCGGCTGCCCGCTGGCGAGCTGCAGCCCGGCCGCGTTGTTGGAGCCGATCGTCGCGGCGGCCCACCGGTACTCGCCCGCGTCGGCCTGCAACAGGGTCACGACCTCGGCGTCCGGTGTCGTCGCGTCGAGCAGCCCGCCGCCCATGCCGCCCATCCGCCCGTTCGACGGGCCCGCGACGGGCAGCGCGCCGGTGTGCGGGGTGGTGACGGTGGCGAAGGAGTACGTGGTGGGGCCGAGCAGCGCGGCGACGAGCGCGACCGGGATGGCCCAGCGCATCGACAGCACCAGACCGACCGCCGCGATCAGTCCCGTCATCAGCACCAGGATCGCGACGGGGGTGGAGAAGGCGTTGATCAGCACGTAGCACTGCAGCGCGCTCAGTGCGACCGAGCCGGAAAGCACCGCTGCCGCAACGGGTTCGCCGCGGCGTTCCCAGAGCTCGGTGGCCCCGATACCGACGATTGCGGCGATCGCGGGTGCCAGCGCCACGGTGTAGTAGGAGTGGATGATCCCGTTCATGAAGCTGAACACGCCGGCGGTGACGACGAGCCAGCCACCCCACAGCGCGAGCGCGGTGCGGGCGCGGCCCTTCGTCAGCCACAGCCCCGCGACCAGCAGCACCACCGCGGCCGGTAGCAGCCACGCGATCTGACTGCCCATCTCCGCGCCCAGCAGGCGGCTCCAGCCGGACGAGCCCCAGCCGCGGCCACCGCCGACGCTGCCGACCTCGTCACCGGTGATCCGGCCGAGACCGTTGTAGCCCAACGCCAGTTCCAGCACGCTGTTCGTCTGCGAGCCGCCGATGTAGGGCCGGTCCGGCGTGAGTTCGACGGCGGCGATCCACCAGCCGCCCGCGACGATCATCGCGCCGAGTGCGCCTGTGAGATGCAGGATCCGCTTGCCGATGGTCGTCGGTGCGGCGATCAGGTAGACCAGCGCGAAGGCGGGCAGCACGAGAAACGCCTGCAGCATCTTGGTGAGGAAGCCGAACCCGACGGCCGCGCCGGCGAGGGCGAGCCAGAACGGGCTGGCGTTCTCGACCGCCCTGGTCACGCAGTAGGCGCCGGCGATCAGCAGCAGGACCAGCAGCGCGTCCGGGTTGTTGAAGCGGAACATCAGGACCGCGACCGGGGTCAGTGCGAGCACGGCGCCCGAGATCAGCGCGGCGGCGGGGGAGAACCAGCGGCGCACCGTCGCGTGCAGCAGCCACACGCTGCCGACGCCCATCAACGCCTGCGGCACCAGGATGCTCCACGCGTTGACGCCGAACAGCCGGGCGGACAGGCCCATCACCCACACCGAGGCGGGGGTCTTGTCGACGGTGATCGCGTTGGAGGCGTCCGACGAGCCGAAGAACCACGCCTTCCAGCTCGTCGCACCGGCCTGGGCGGCGGCCGAGTAGTAGGCGTTGGCCCAGCCCGAGTCCCCCAGCCGCCACAGGTACAGCGCGCCGGTCGCGATCAGCAGGACCGCCAGCGCCAGGCGTTCTCGTCTCATGCGGACGAGAGTCGCGGCCTACCCTGGGTCGGTCGTGTGCTCTCGCTGTGAACGACCTGTGTCCAGTGATGTTTTCAGCGAGACCGTGAACGTGGTGTGGCCCGGCTTGCTGGCCACGGACACGTCACCGTTGTGCGCGCCGACGACGGCGGACACGATCGACAGGCCCAGCCCGGTGCTGCCGGCCGCGCGCGACCGCGAGCTGTCGCCGCGCGCGAACCGTTCGAACACTTCCAGGCCTTGGGGAATGCCCGGTCCGTCGTCGGTGACGGTCAGGTCGACGCGTCCGTTGTGGACGGACAGGCCGGTGGTCACGGTGGTGCCCGGCGGGGTGTGGGTGCGGGCGTTGGACAGCAGGTTGCCGAGCACCTGGTGCAGTCGTTGCACGTCACCGGGAACGACCACGGGGTCGCTCGGCAGCGTGAGTTTCCAGTTGTGGCCGGGGCCCGCGATCCGGGCGTCGCCGACCACGTCGAGCACCAGCCGGGAGAGGTCGACGTCCTTGCGCTCCAACGGACGGCCCGCGTCGAGGCGGGCCAGCAGCAGCAGGTCCTCGACCAGCGAGGTCATTCGCAGCGACTCGGACTCGACCCGGTTCATCGCGTGGGTGACCTCGGGCGGCAGTTCTGCGCCGGTCCGTCTGGTCAGCTCGGCGTACCCGCGGATCGCCGCGAGTGGGGTCCGCAGCTCGTGCGAGGCGTCGGCGACGAACTGCCGGACCCTCGTTTCGCTGTCGTGCCTGGCTTCCAGCGCCTCGCCGACGTGGCCGAGCAGCTTGTTCAGCGCGAGGCCGACCTTGCCGACCTCGGTCGCCGGATCGGTGTCCTCTTCCGGTACGCGTTCGGCGAGCGCGACCTCGCCCTCGTGCAGCGGGAGCTCGGAGACGCGTGTGGCGGTCTCCGCGACCCGGTCGAGCGGCACCAGCGCGCGCCGCACGATCACTCGGCCCGCCAGGGCGACCGCCGCCGCTCCCGCTACGATGAGCCCGGCGAGGATCCAGACCATCTGCCACACGATGTCCGTGACGGGCGCGAGCGGCAGGCCCTTGATCCCGAACCGGTCGGTGACCACGCGGAACTCGCCCGCCTCACCCAGATCGACCGTGTGCGGGCCCGACGGCGTCGCCGCCAGGAGCGCGATCTCGTCGTCGGTGAGCAGTCGTGGCGACTGCGAGCCGGGCAGTTCGATCGTGCCGCTGATGCTGCCGTTGCGCTGGATCTGCGCGTTGATGCCGGGAGGGCCGTAGGGCGAGCCGGGTGGACCTGGCCGCAGGGTCGTGACCTCGCGGTCGAGGTTGTCCATCAGGAACGCGTGCAGCGCGAGCACCGAGATGCCGCCGATCACCAGGCACAGCGCGGTGAGCAGGACGATCTGGCCGGAGACGAGCTTCGCCCGCAGGGTTCTAGGTCGCAGGCTTGAGGACATATCCGGCGCCTCGCATCGTGTGGATCATCGGGGTGCGCCCGGCGTCGATCTTCTTGCGGAGATAGGAGATGTAGAGCTCGACGATGTTCGCCTGGCCGCCGAAGTCGTAGCTCCACACCCGGTCCAGGATCTGCGCCTTGCTCAGCACCCGCCGCGGGTTGCTCATCAGGTAGCGCAGCAGTTCGAACTCCGTCGCCGTCAGGTCGATCGCCGCGCCGCCGCGGTTGACCTCGCGGGTCTCCTCGTTCAGCGACAGGTCGCCGACGACCAGGCGGGCGCCCGCGTCCGCGTCGGTCACGCCGGTGCGGCGCAACAGCGCGCGCAGCCGCAGGACGACCTCCTCCAGCGAGAACGGCTTGGTGACGTAGTCGTCGCCGCCCGCGGTCAGCCCGGCGATGCGGTCCTCCACCGCGTCCTTCGCCGTCAGGAACAGCACCGGCAGCGCGGGGAAGTCCGCGCGCATCTTGCGCAGCACCTCGAAACCGTTGAAGTCCGGCAGCATCACGTCGAGCACGACGACGTCCGGCCGGAACTCGCGCGCGGTCCGCACCGCCGTCTGCCCGTCGAGAGCCGTGCGGACGTCCCACTTCTCCATCCGCAGCGCCATCGACATCAGCTCGGCCAGAGTGGACTCGTCGTCCACCACGAGCACCCGCACGGGCTGCCCGTCAGGCCTGCGGAGTTCGGTCTTCATCGCGCGCATGGCTCCCATCGTGAACGCGGACCCTGTGTACCAGCTGTGAGCGAGTCGCACAGCTCAGGCCTACGCCAGGCACAGGTTCGGCACAGGCAGCGCCGACACGGTGGCTGTCATGACCGAACAACAGCCCCCGGAGTGGGGCGCACCAGCACCCGCACCCCAGCCGTCAGCCGAGCCCGGAGCGCAGCCCGCGGCGCGCCCGGCGTGGACCGCGAAGAAGACAGTCGCCACCGTGGCCATCGCCGTCGGCATCGCGGCGGCCGGTGGCGTGGCGATCTACGCGGCCAGCGGCACGAACCAGCAGACCGGGGCCATGGGCGGTCCCGGCGGCATGGGCGGCTACGGCATGCGGCAGGGCGGGCCCGGCTTCGGCATCGGGTCGGGGACCGCCACTCATGGCGAGTTCCAGACAGGTGAGGTGACCTCGATCAGCGACACGTCCGTGGAGGTGAAGTCGACCGACGGTTACACGAAGACTTACGTGATCGACGCCGACACGGTGGCCGAAGGTGTCGAGAAGGGTGACACCGTGACGGTGATCGCTACCACAGAGGACGGCAAGTCGGTCGCTTCGAGCGTCGTAGAGCCTGGTCAGCGCGGTCAACAGGGCCGGCAGGCCCCTCCGACGAGGTAGTTACGGGTCAAGTGTGAGTGGTTATGGTCGGGTACATGCCCGACCACAACCGGAGGTGAGCGGTCTGCGCACGTTCACACTGACCGTGTTGGGCACGACTGACCTGCACGGCAACCTCTTCAACTGGGACTACTACCGGGACCGGGAGTTCGACGACTTCGCGCACAACGACGTCGGGCTCGCGAAGATCTCGACGTTGGTCAACGAGGTGCGCACGGCCGTGGGGCGGCAACGGACGTTGCTGCTCGACGCCGGCGACACCATCCAGGGCACGCCGCTCGCGTACTACTACGCCAGGGTCGAGCCGATCACGCGCTCGCACGTGCATCCGATGGCGGCCGCGATGAACGCCATCGGGTACACGGCGGCGGCGCTGGGAAACCACGAGTTCAACTACGGCCTGGAAGTGCTGCGGACGTTCGAGCGGCAGCTGGACTTCCCCCTGTTGGCCGCCAACGCGCTGGACGCTCTCACGGGCCTGCCCGCGTTTCCGCCGTACGTGATCAAGACGGTGTGGCGGACGGACGGGCCACCGCTGCGGGTCGGGATCCTCGGGCTCACGAACCCCGGCATCGCGGTGTGGGACCGCGCCCACGTCGAGGGCGTGCTGACGTTCCCCGGGCTGGTCGAGCAGGCGCTGCACTGGGTTCCGGAGGTGCGGTCGAAGTCCGATCTGGTGATCGTGGCTGCGCATTCGGGTGCGGATCTCTCGTCGTCGCTGGGCGATCAGGTGCCGTTCCCGGAGAACTGCGCCGAACTCGTGGCCGAGACCGTGCCGGGCATCGACGCCGTGCTGGTCGGGCACGCGCACCTGGAGATCGCCGAGCGGTTCGTCACGAACAAGGTGACCGGGCGGCCGGTGCTGCTGACCGAGCCGTTGTACTCGGGCAAGCGGTTGTCGCTGATGGAGTTCGACCTGCGGTACACGAGTCGCTGGGAGCTGGTCGGGTCGCGGTCGTCCGTGCTGTCTTCCGCCACGGTGGAGGAGGATCCGCGGATCGTGCGGCTGTTGCGGCACGACCACGAGAAGGTCGTGTCGTACGTGAACGCGCACATCGGCACTTGTGCGTCCGCGATGTCGGCCTCCCGTTCGCGGTTCGAGGACACACCGGCGTTGCGGTTCATCAACCACGTGCAGGCGTTGGAGGTCTCGAAGTCCACGTCGTTGCCCGTGGTGTCGTTGTGCGCGCCGTTCAACCGCGCGGCGGCGATCCCGGCCGGGGAAGTGTCCATCCGGGACGTCGCCGGGCTCTACATCTTCGACAACACGCTGGTGGGCGTGCGGATGACCGGGTCGCAGCTGCGCGACTTCCTGGAGGAGTCCGCGCGGTACTTCCTCACGGTCGCCGGTCCGGGGCCGTTCTCGGCCGCCGAGGTGTCCGCCGACGTGCCGGACTACAACTTCGACATCGCCTACGGGTTGTCCGCGCCGCTGACCTACGACATCGACATCTCGCAGCCCGTGGGGTCGCGGATCGTGGGGCTGGCGTACGGCGGCGTGCCGGTCACGGACTCGTTCGAGTTCGCGGTGGCCGTGAACAACTACCGGCAGGCCGGTGGCGGCGACTTCCCGCACATCGCCTCCGCGCCGGTGCTGCACAACCAGCACCAGGAGATCCGCGAGCTGCTGATCGACTGGGTCAAGGCCGCCGGCGAGCTGGACCCCTCGGATTTCACCGGCTCCGACTGGCGCCTGGTGTCCGGCGGCGTGCCCGTCGTGGTGTCCACGAACGAGTGAATTCGGGCGTGTTGACCTCGGTGTTTCGCCGCGGGTGGTGGCACGGGATCGCCCGGATGAGATAGGTCAGGCGCGTGCAGTTGCTGCAGCGTGTCTTCGTCGGCGCCCTAGTCGTGCCTGCGTTGCTCGCCACCGCGGGTCTCGCGGCCCACCCCGCTCCGGACGTCGCACCCGGCCACCTGGTGCTCGCCGTGCGGTCGTCCGAGATCGTGCTGGCCGGCACCGCCGCGTCCGCCGCCGAGCGCCAGGAGGTCGTCGACGCCGTGCGCGCGCTGACCGCCGCCCACCGGATCACCGACATGATCACCCCCAACGCGGGCGAGCGCATGCCCGTCTCGTCCGCGGCGGCCGCGGGCCTGCTGGGCGCGGTGCTCGACCAGGGCGTCACCGACTTCACCGGTGTGGTCCACAAAGGACACCTCACCGCGTCGGCCCGCGTAGCCGACCCGGACCGCGCGGGCGCGCTGAGCGACGCCCTGCGCGCCGCGGTCCCCGGCCTGCGCGTCGACGAGGACTTCACTTCGGACTAGGAGCTGTTCGTTGTTCGGGTTCTTCTTCCAGATGTTCCTGCTGTGCGCGGGCGCCTTCCTCGCCGGTGTACTTCTGACCTGGCTCACCATGCGCTCGCGGGCCGTCGACGCCCCGGTGGAGACCCGCCTGTCGATCATGGAGGAGCCCGCGCCGGCCGCACCCGCGATCAAGGCGAACTCGCGGACGATGATGTTCCACACGCCCGAATCGCCTTACTACAAGCGCATGAAGGGTGACGCCTTCTTCCACTCACCCGAAGACGCCCGCCGTGCCGGCTACACGATGTGGACGCCCCGCCCACGCGTCCCGGCAACTGCTTCTTAAATGCTCGCTGGGCGGTCGTTTCTGATGCTTTGATCACCGCCATGTTCAACTCGCAGATGGTGGAAAGACCCTGGGGCGTGACCGTCTACGGCGCGGCCAACGTGAAGGCCATGCCGGACCTGGTCCGTGCCCGGTTCAAGGTGAGCCGGATCGAGCAGACTCCGTCGGAGTCGTTCGCCGCGGCCAGCGAGGCGGTCGCCGCGATCAGGCAGGCGCTGCGGTCGCACGGCGTGTCCGACGCGGCGGTCGAACGCTCCCAGCTGGGCCTGCGCAGCTCGTGGACGTACGGCTCGGAGCGCCAGTTCCTCGGCTACGAATGCGAAGCGGCGTTCGCCGTGGAGTCGGTCGACCTCGACGACGTCCAGTCGCTGCTCGTGGACCTGGTCGCGGCCGGAGCCAACCAGATCGACGCGGTGGACTTCGACGTGACCGGCAAGGGCGAACTGCGCGCCGAGGCCCGCCGGCAGGCCGTCGCCGCGGCCCGGCGGAAGGCCGAGCTCTACGCCGAGGCGGCCTCGGTGCGGCTGGGGGCCGTGCTGCACATCGAGGACGTCGATCCGGAGAAGGTCGGCAACGAGCGCTACCGCGGCCACGGATCCGGTGGCGACGCGTCCGCGCAGGACCTCGCGCCGGGCCACGTGGTGGTGTCGGCGGCCGTGATCCTCGGGTTCTCGATCAATCGCGAGTGACGGCTGTTCGGAGCCAGGCGTCCAGTGCGAGGTAGTCGGCGTCGGTCAGGCCGTGCCGCGGGTCGACGCGGTGGAGCAGGGCGCGGGGGTGGTGCTCGGCGACCCAGGCGTGGTCCTTCGCGGTGAGCTCGTCGTCCACCCAGGCGAACGGCCTGGCGCCGGCCAGCGCGACCAGGCCGCGGGTCTTCCAGTGCAGGCCGCGCCGGACGTCCGCGGCCTCGGTCGCCGGGTCGTCCGGCCAGGCCGCGACCGGCAGGGCCGGTAGGCCGAGCAGCGGGGCCAGGTGTTCGTTCGCGTCGTCCATCCACGTCGTGGCCCACATCAGCTCGCACGGCAGGGCGGCGAGCCACGGGCCGTGCATCGGGTCGAGGCGGGACAGGCCGGGAGTGCCGGCGACGCCCTCGCCGAACGGGAGGAGCGGGCCGTCGACGTCGAGGAAGAGGATCGGGAGCCCGGCCATGGCGGGCACGGTAGGCGGCGTCTCGTAGGCTCGGCGAGTGATTTCCGACGTGATCAAGCCCGGGTTGGACGTGCTCTTCTGCGGCATCAACCCCGGCCTCGTGTCGGAGGCGACCGGGCATCACTTCGCGCGGCCTGGAAACCGGTTCTGGCCCGCCCTGTATTTGTCCGGTTTCACGCCTCGGCTGTTCGTGCCCGCTGAGCAGGAGGAGCTGCTCGGGCTCGGGCTTGGCATCACGAACGTCGTTGCGCGGCCGAGTGCCAAGGCCGATGAATTAACAATTGACGAAATACGAGCCGGTGGGCTGGAGCTGACCGAAAAGGTCGAGCGGTATTCACCGAAGGTTCTCGCGGTACTGGGCGTGACGGTGTACCGGACGGCGTTCGGCCGCAAGAAAGCGCAGGTCGGGCCCCAGCCGGACCTCATCGGCGGGGTACGGGTGTGGGTTCTGCCCAATCCGAGCGGGCTGAACGCGCACTGGCAGCTGCCCGCGTTGGGCGAGGAGTTCGGCAGGCTGAAAGCAAGCTTGTGAAACGGAACAAAGGTTCACATTCATGCCCACTGAAAGTGGGCTGGACGGTGTGAACTCTGGTCTGGTTGCATCCAGATCTGCGTCCATTCGAGTGTCATCACCCAGAAGTGGAACCGGATAAGGCCGGGCTGCGTCAGAATTTGGCAATGCCGCGCAGAACTTGGTGAATCTTCAACACTGGTGGGGGCACAGTGGAGGTCAGGATTCTGGGGCCGGTCGAGCCGTCAGTGCCGCCGAAGCCCGCGCAGATCCTAGCTGTCTTGGCTGTCGAATGCGGGCGGATCGTGCCCGTCGAACGGCTCATCGATCTCATTTGGGGTGAGGAACCGCCACCGCAGGCGCGCAAGTCGCTGCAGGTGCACATCTCGAGCCTGCGGCGGGCCGGGTTGCCGGTCGAGCACCGGGCGGCGGGGTACGTGCTCAGCACCGAACCCGAGAACGTCGACCTGCACCTGTTCCGCAAGCTGGTCGCGGCGGCCGGCGACGAGGCCGACCTCAAGGTCAAGGCCGAGGGGCTCAACGCGGCGTTGCAGCTCTGGCGTGGCACGCCCGTGGTGTTCGCACAGACGCTCGACGTCCAACGGCTCGCTGCGGCGGAGGCGTTGGTCGACGTCGAACTCGCGCTGGGGCGGCACGCCGAGCTCATCGAGAAGCTGGGAATGTTCGTCGCCGAGTATCCGCTGGCGGAACGGCTCCGCGGGCAGCTCATGACCGCGCTCGCCAGGGCCGGGCGCCGGGCGGACGCCATGCGGGTGTTCCGGGAGACGCGCAAGGTGCTCGTCGACGAGCTGGGTGTCGAGCCGGGCGAGCAGCTCCAGCAGCTCTACCGCGACGTGCTGGAGGGCGCGCGGGACAGCCGGCGCAACTACCTGCCGCGTGACGCAGGGGACTTCACCGGCCGGGACCGCGAGCTGAGCCGGCTCCTGGACGGCGACGGCGGCGTCTGGTGGATCGAGGGGCCCGCCGGCGTGGGCAAGTCGGCGCTGGCCGTGCACGCGGCGCATCGGCTGGCGGACCGGTATCCGGACGGGCAGCTGTTCGTGGACCTGCACTCGCCGTCCGGGGCGCTGGACGCGTTGCTGCGGGCGATGGACGTGCCGAGCGAGCGGATCCCGGAGTCGGCCGAGGAACGCGCGGCGCTGTGGCGGGCGACGGTCAGCGGGCGGCGCGTGGTGATCGTGCTGGACGGCGTCACGAGCGTGTCGCAGGTCAGGCCGCTGCTGCCGGGGAGCCCGGGATGCCTGACGCTGATCACGAGCCGCAGCCGGTTGTGCGGGCTGGAAGGTGTGCGCCGCATCCCGCTGGACGTGCTCAGCAGCGACGAGGCCGTGACGCTGCTCAAGCGGATCCTCGGCGACGACCGGGTCGCGACCGAGCCCGATCAAGCCAGAGAAGTGGCGCGGCTGTGCGGGTACCTGCCGCTCGCGGTGCGGATCACCGGCGCGCGGCTGGCCGGGCGCTCGCACTGGCCGGTGTCCAAGCTGGTCAAAAGACTTTCCGACGAACGCAGCAGGCTGGACGAGCTGGTCGCGGACGACCTCGCCGTGCGGTCGAGCCTGGAGCTGACCTACCGCGCGCTCGACGAGAACGTCCGGGCCGCCTACCGGATCTTCGGGTTCCTGGGGCTGCCCGAGGTGCCGAGCTTCCTGTGGATGCACCTGCTCGACGAGGACGTGCTCGACCAGCTCGTCGACGCCCGCCTGCTCGACGTCATCGGCAGCGCGCGGTACCGGATGCACGAACTGGTGCGGCTGCACGCCCGTGAACTCGCCGAAGCCGAAGACGCGCAACAGGAACGCGAAGACGTGGTCAGAAGGGCCGTGGTCGCCGCCCTGTCCACTGTGGACGGGCTGACCGAACAGCTCTTCCTCGCCGTGCCGCGCATGCAGGACTCCCTCGGCGTGGTCACGACGGCCGCTCGCCCCGCGGACAAGGACGCCTGGTTCGCCCGCGAGGAGTCGCTGCTGACCAAGCTCGTCGAACGCGCGGCGGAACTCGGCCTCGCCGAGGTCGCGTCCCAGCTCGCCGAAGTGCTGGTGTTCGCCTGGTTCGGGCTCCGCAACCGGTACGAGGCCTGGGAACGAACACACACGGCGGCACTGGAAGCCGTGTGGCAGAACGGGAACGTGCGGCTCGAAGCCGTTCTGCGGTGCAGTCTCGGCCAGATGCACTACAAGCGCGACAACCTGGTCGAAGCGCGGTCGTGGTTCGAGACCGCGCAGACGTTGTTCGTGAACCTCGGCGACAAGCACGGCGAGGCGGTCGCGATGAACGGCATCGGCATGGTGTGCCGCGATCTCGGCGAGTACCCGTGCGCGCTGGAGGCGCTGGGCAGAGCCCGTGAGTTGCTGGAGTCGCAGGACCCGGAAGGCCTCGGCCACGCGCTCTACAGCATCGGTTCCATCAAACGGGAACTCGGCGACGACCAGGGTGCGTTCGACACCCTCAAGCACGCGGAATCCGTCTACCGCCAGGCGAACAGCCGCAGAGGCGAGGCGCTGGCCGCTCGCGGGATCGGGCTGGTGCACCGCGCCCGCGGGGAGCTGGACCTGGCCGAGGAACACATCGTGCGCGCGTACGAGATGGTCGCGGGCACCGGGGACGAACTGCTCGGCTGCTACACCGCCCAGGCGTGGGCGAAAGTGCTGCTGCGCAAGGGTTTGCTCGATCCGGCGGAGGAACTGCTGCACACCGCGCTGAACGGCTGCCGCGACGTCGGCGATCGGTTCGGTGAGGCGCTCGTCCGCCGCACGCTGGGCGAGTGGCGGCTCGCGGCCGGCGACCACGCCGGTGCGCGGATCGTGCTGACCGAGGTGCTGACCTCGTGGAACGACCTCGGCCTGCCGCTGTGGCGGGCCCGCACCCTGAGAGACCTCGGAGCGGTCCACGCCTGCCTGGGGGACTTGGCAGGCGCGGACCGCCTTTGGGACGAGGCCGCCGGGCTGTTCACGCGACTGGGCACCCGTGAAGTGGGGGAGGTGCGCCAGTGGCCAGCTCAATGGGGCCTCGCGATCAGCTGATGATCAGCCGGTGATCTTGTTGTACTTCCACGGCAGGTAGCCGCCGCTCTTCAGCGTCGCGAGCGTCACGGTCTCGTGGTCCATGTCCGTCGCGGTGCTGCCCTCTTCGTAGATCCAGACCGAGGTGTGCGCCGTGTTGGCCCACTTCTCGAACAGCTTCACGTGGCCGTTGCGCAGGATCATGTCGCCCGGCTTGAGGTTCGCCCACGAGATCCTGGTGGCGACCTCGTCCAAAGTGGACGTGTTGCGGCTGGACGTCAGCTTCCAGGCCATGGACACGAAACCGGAGCAGTCAGTGCGGTACTGCTTGCCGTGGTTGACGTCCCACGCGTAGGCGGTCTGGCTGTACGGAACCTTGCGGTCCCACCAGTTCTTCGCCCGGCTGATGACCTCGGTACGGCTGATCGAACCGCCGTACCCGGCCGCCGCCTGGACCTGCGAGATGGAGGTCTCCTGCTCGGCAGGACCCTCCGGCGCCGCCTGGGCGATACCGGTGATGCCGGACAGCAGTCCGAGCGAGAGTGCGGTCGCCGCGACGGCGTGGCGAATGCGCATCGTTGTTGCTCCGATCGATTCGATGTTGACGACCGGGACTGTCCACGACGGCGCCAAAGATCGGCCAAAGGTCGATTTAGGCGTCTCTTTACCGCTCCTTCCTAGCTTCTGCCCTCCTTGCTTCGGGCATAAGGAGAGAGCATGTTCGTTCGCACGATCGCAGCCGTGATCGCGATGTTCGCCGCTCTGATCATGGGCGCGTCCGTCGCGTCGGCGGCCCCGGCCAAGTACACGCACGCACAGGCGACCGCGCAGCTGCGCGCGGCCGGCATCACCTGGTCGTCCAGCGGTGGTTGCAGCGACCGCAACCGTCCGAACTGCACGTCGTTCGACCAGGTCAACCAGACCTCCATCGCGGGTGCCAAGACGTTCAAGCGGGCGTCGGGCTGTGCGCTGAACATCACCGGCGGCACCGAGACCGGCCACGCGTCGGGCACGTACTCGCACTGGAACGGCTACAAGCTGGACTACTCGCTGTCCAGCTGCGTCACCAACTACATCAAGGGCACCTTCTCGTCCATCGGCGGCAACAAGTGGAAGTCCGGCTCGGGCAACATCTACTACCTCGAGTCGAACCACTGGGACGTCACGTACTACAACTGCGGCGGTTGCTGAGTTGACCGCGGGGCCGGTAGAAGTTGACGGGTGACCACACTCGGCGCTGTCTACCGGCCCCAGCTTCCGCCTGAGAACCTGCGTTCCGTCGTCCTGGCCGCCGAGGAGTCCGGTGTGGACTCCTTGTGGCTGTGGGAGGACTGCTTCCTGGAGAGCGGCATCGCCTGTGCCGCCGCGGCGCTGGCCTGGACGCAGCGGCTGAAGGTCGGTGTCGGACTGCTGCCGGTGCCGTTGCGCAACGTCGCGCTGACCGCGATGGAGGCCGCGACGCTGGACCGGTTGTTCCCCGGACGCGTGTCGATCGGCGTCGGGCACGGCGTGCAGGACTGGATGGGCCAGGTCGGCGCGCGGGTGTCGTCGCCGCTGACCCTGCTCCGCGAGTACACCGACGCCCTGAAGGCACTGCTGGCGGGCGAACGGGTCACGCGCGACGGCCGGTACGTGAAACTGACCGGCGTCGCCCTCGACTGGCCACCGGCCAAGCCCATGCCGATCTACGTGGGCGGGCTCGGCATGAAGACGCTGGACCTCGCGGGTGAGGTCGGCGACGGCACGATCCTCGACGCCTCTGCCGATCTCGACCGGGTCCGGACCATCAGCGCCTCCCGCGAGCACCCCGTGATCGTCTACGTCGAGACGGACTCGCGGGACCGCGCGTTCGTCACCGACCTGGTCGCGTCGGTGGCCGGGGCGGGCGCTACCAGCGTGATCTTGCAGCAGTCCGCCACGAGCGAGGACCCCGAAGGGTTCGTTCGGTTCGTGGGATCACTCGATGGAGTGAGTGCATAGCGCTGGAGATAACGGCGGATACCTCCGTGCGATGGAACGGTCATGGGCCTTTCGTCGGTGTTCGGGGAGGTAAGCATGCTGGGGCGCAAGAACCGCCGGATCGCTGAGCTGGAGCGGGCCGTGGAGGGCCTGCAGGAGCTGCTCGCTCGAATCGGTGACGCCCGGACGGCGCAGACGTACGCGCTGGAGGAGGTCGACCGCGCCGGCGCCGAGCTGACCGCGCTGCGGCACCGCATCAAGAGCGCGCGGGCGGAGCTCCAGCCGTTGAAGGAGGAGTTGACCTTCCAGCGGGCCGGTGTCTTCCGCACCGACGAGTCCGTGGACCACCAGGCCCAGCTCGACCTGATCCACGACGAGATGAAGACCCTGATCAAGAACGGAGCCGCGGTCGAAGGTGGCGGGCAGGTCACCTACAACGGGTCGGACGCCACGGGGCGCCGGCTCGTCGACGACTGGTCGGCGCTGATGCTCCGCTCGTACAACTGCGAGGCCGAGAACTGCCTGCGCATGTTGAGGGCCGGTGGCCTGGACGCCGCCCGCAGGCGGCTCGATCGCGCGGCGTCGGCGATCGAGCGGCTCAGCGGCACGTTCGCCCTCCGGATCTCGCCGCGCTACCAGGCGTTGCGGTCCTACGAGCTGGAGCTCAGCGCCGACCACCTGCAGCGCAAGGCCGAAAGTCGCCGCACGCGCCGGATTGCCTCCTGACGCCGGGGGTACCTCCAGTGCGTGGCTGAGGTCTCCCTGAACGTCGAAGCGCCCATGGACGCCGTGTGGACGGTGCTCGCCGACGGCTGGTCCTACGCGGGTTGGGTGGTGGGCGCGTCGCACATCCGCGACGTGGACACGGGCTGGCCCAAGTGCGGCACGCGCATCCACCACAGCGTGGGCCCGTGGCCGTTGGTCATCCAGGACACCACTGAGGTCGTGCGTTGCGAACCGGGCCAGCTGCTGGAGCTGGACGCACGGCTGTGGCCGGTCGGGGCCGCACGGATCACGTTCACCCTGCGCGCACGGTCGGAGTCGATCACGCACGTGCACATGGCCGAGCGCGTCGTGCGCGGCCCGTCGACGATCCTGCCGGAGTTTGTGCAGGATCTGCTGCTTATTCCACGTAACAAGGAAACGCTGCAACGCCTCGATGCGCTGGCTCGAGGCCGCACCTGAACACCCTTTCACTAGGTAACTAGTGAAAGGGTGATACGGTCGCTCCCATGGGACAGAGGGAGCATCCGCCGGTCGTGGCGGAAGGCCTGGGGAAGAAGTACTCGCGGGGCTGGGCGTTGCGGGACTGCACGCTGGAGATCCCGGCGGCCCGGATCGTGGCGCTCGTCGGGCCGAACGGTGCAGGCAAGAGCACGCTGATGGGCATGATCACCGGACTGCTCCGCCCGACGACGGGCCGGATCACCGTGTTCGGTGACGAGCCGAACGGGCGCGGGATGCACGGCTCGGTGGCGTTCCTGACGCAGGCCAAGCCGCTGTACCCGCAGTTCACGGTCGCCGAGACGCTGCGGTACGGCCGCAGCGCCAATCCGGGCTGGGACCAGGCCTACGCCGAGGAGCTCGTGCAGAAGGCGCAGGTGCCGTTCGAAGCCAAGGTGGGGACGCTCTCGGGCGGTCAGCGCACGCGGGTCGCGCTCGCGCTGGCGCTGGGCAAGCGGCCGCGCCTGCTGATGCTCGACGAGCCGCTCGCCGACCTCGACCCGCTGGCGCGCGAGAACGTGCTGCGGACGCTGGTCGAGGAGTGCCGGACACAGGGCATCACGGTGCTGCTGTCGTCGCACGTGCTGGCCGAGCTGGAGGGTGTGTGCGACCACCTGGTGCTGCTGACGTCCGGACGGGTGCGGCTCGCCGGTGACGTCGGCCGGCTGTTGCGGGAGCACGCGCAGTCGAGTCTCAGCGCGCTCGCGCTCGCCCACATGCGCGAGGAGGTGGCGGCATGATCTGGATCGTGTGGCGTCAGCAACGTCCGGTGCTCATCACGCTCGCGGCCGGGCTGGTCGTGGCGGTGGCGACCATCCTGTTGCTGCGGGCGGGAATGCTCGCCGATCTGAAGGCCCGCAACATCGTGGAGTGCGTGGAGCGGAGCCTGGAATCGTGTCGTGGTTCGGCCACCCGCGACTTCCGGAACAGCTGGTACGACCTGATCCACATCGCGCAGATCGCGGTGGTCGTGGCACCCGCCATGATCGGCGTGTTCATCGGCGCGCCGCTGTTCGCGCGTGAGTTCGAGCAGGGCACGCACGTGCTGGCGTTCACCCAGTCCGTCAGCCGGACGCGCTGGATGGCGACGAAGTTCGTCGTCGCCGCGTTCCCCGCGGTGCTCTTCGTGGTGGTGCTTCAGCTAGTGGTGCGCAGCTGGGTCAACGCGGCGGGCCAGCTCGGGCCGTTGGTGGGAGGGCCTTACTACTTCACCACCTTCGATGCTCAGGGAGTGTCGCCGATCGCGTACACGCTCTTCGCGTACACGCTGGGCGTGTTCATCGGCGCGCTGTTCAAGCGGACGCTCGTGGCGATCACGTTGACGCTCGGCGTCTTCGTCGTGGCGCGCGGCTTCCTCGGCATGCGGCGGGAGGACATGATCGACCCGGTCCGCGTGCTGTCGGACGAGCTGACGGATCCCTACGCCTCGATGGGACCTGGTCAGGTCGTGTTGAACACGGGTTTCCTGGACGCCGGGGGAGCCGTCGTGGCCAACCCGGGCGTGGCACAGGCGAAGTGCGTGCCCAACGCGCGAATCGAGGTCTCGGTCGAGGACAGGACCGCCTGCTGGCAGCAGAACGGCCTCGCGCGGTCGTTCCGGGACGTCCTCCCGGTCGACCAGGCGACCACGGTGCACCTGCTGGAGGCGTCGATCTTCGCCGGCGCGGCGGTGCTGTTCGTGCTCGGCTCGGTGTGGGCCGTGCGCAGGCAGGTGTGACGGAAGGCGATCGCGGGACCGGTGGACACCTATGCTGAGCGGCGTGATCGAGTTTCGCATCGATCGGCACTCCGGGGTGTCCACCTATCTCCAGATCGCCGCACAGGTCAAGCAGGCCATGCGGATGGGGCTGCTCGGACCCGGCGACAAGCTGCCGACCGCACGGGAGGTGGTGGAGGCCACCAGGGTCAACCCCAACACCGTGCTGAAGGCCTACCGCGAGCTCGAACACGAGGGCCTCGTCGAGGGCCGCCGGGGCATGGGCACGTTCGTCACGGCCTCGCTCGCCACCGACTCCGCGCGGCCCGACGCGCCGCTGCGGCAGGACCTGGAGCAGTGGATGGGCCGCGCGGTGGACGAGGGTCTGTCCGGCGACGAGGTCGACGCGATCTACACCGACGTGCGGGGCACGCACTTCTAGAGGTCCTGGTGTCCACTGTGGATTTTGGAGCACGATGAACGTCAGTCCGGTGCACGCGGAGAGCGTGGCGAAGCACTTCGGCCGGGTCAGGGCGCTCGACGACTGCACGTTCACGTTGCCGGAGGGCAGCGTGACGGGCCTGGTGGGACCGAACGGCGCGGGCAAGAGCACGTTGCTGTCGCTGATCGCCGGTCTGGCTCGGCCTTCTCACGGTTCGGTGAGCGTGCACGGCACGGTGGTGCGTGGACGGATGCATCCCGATGTTTCCCTGCTGACCCAGCGGCGTCCGTTGTACGACCAGTTCACCGTGCGCGAGATGATGCGGGCGGGCGCGGCGATGAACGACCGCTGGTCGTCCGAGCGCGCCGACGAGATCCTCGACCTGCTGGCCGGTGTGGACAAAGACGCACAGGTGCGCACGTTGTCCGCCGGCGCGCGCACGCAGGTCGCCATCGCGTTGGCCCTGGGCCGGCTGCCCAAGGTGTTGCTGCTGGACGAACCGTTGTCCGACCTCGATCCGTTGGCGCGCGACGAGACCTTGCGGATCGTCATGACCGACGTCGCCGAACGCGGCACAACGGTTCTGTTGTCGTCGCATCTGCTCACCGACCTCGGCGACGTCTGCGACCACCTGCTGCTGCTCGACGAGGGACGGGTGCAGGTGTCCGGGGACATCGACGAAATCCTGGCCGATCACCAGATCGTGGTCGGGCCCGCGGATCTCGAGACCGACGGCGTCGTCGTCGACTCCTCGCACACGGCGCGCCAGACGACCGCGCTGGTGCGGGGCGGGTCGGCGCCTTCTGGTTGGCAGGCAACGCATCCGGACCTGGAAGCGCTGGTGATGGGCTACCTGCGGGCCTCACGGACCCGCAAGCTCGCCCGTCAGTAGATCGCTTTGTGCGCGCCCTGGATCAGCGTCTTGTACAACTCGCCCGCCGCACCCCAGCGCGTGAGAGCCGCGCGAGCCGCGTTCGCTCCGGCCGCGCCGTGCACGCCGCCGCCCGGCCAGGCCGAGGAGCCGGCCAGGTAGAGGCGGTCGAACGGGGTGTCCGCGCGGGAGAGACCCGGCACGGGCCGGAAGACCAGTTGCTGGTGGATGGCCGCGGTGCCGCCGTTGACCGAGCCGATCTCGTCCGGGCCGAGCACCGATCGCTCGAGGATGCGGGAGCGGAAACCGGGGGCGCGTTCCTCGATCACCAGCTCGAGGCGGTCGGCGCGGCGCTTCAGGCGGTCCGGGGTCCAGCCGCCCTTGGGCGGCACGTGGGTGTACGCCCAGGCGGCCTCGGTTCCGGCGGGGGAGCGTGACGGGTCGGACGTCGTCATCTGGCCGATGAGCATGAACGGGTTGCGCGGGACTTTGCCGCACGCGAGTTCGTGGGCCGTGGTGGCCATGCCGTTGACGTCGCCGCCGAGGTGGACGGTGCCCGCCTGCGCGGCATCCGCGTTGGTCCAGGGGATCGGGCCGGACAGCGCCCAGTCCACCTTGATCGTGTCGCCGTCCCACTGGAACCGCTTCAGGTCGTCGGCGAGCTTGGCCGGCAGGGCGTCACCGCCGATCAGGTCCAGGTACAGGTTCGGCGCCGGGATGTCGGCCAGGACGGCGCGGCGTGCGCGCACCACGGAGCCGTCTGCCAGACGCACGCCAACGGCCACACCGCGTGCGTGCAGCACTGAGGTCACACGCGCGTTTGTCTCGATGCGTCCGCCGAACCGTCGCACCAGCGAAGCGCTCAGCTCGCCCGCGCCGCCGCGGGGCACCGGGTTGCCGATCTCCTGCCCGAGCATGGCCAGCAGCCAGCCGAAGCCCGCGCCGCCGGCCTGGTCAGGGCCGAGGTCCGTGTGCATCGTGTTGCCCGCCAACAACACACGGGCGCCTTCGCCCTCGAAGAGTTCCTCGCCCAGACGACGCACCGGCAGCGTCAACATCCGTGCGAGACGGAGAGCGTCACCGACTCCGGCCGACCGCAACAGCGAAAGGCCGCCACGGACCGGTGGGAAGGGACGCAGCAGTGACTCCAGCACGGCGTCACGCACTGTGCGCCAGCGTGCGTACTCGGCCTGCCAACGGTCGGCGTCAGCGTGTGCGAACGTGCCGACCGACTTCGCCGTCACTTCAACGTCACGCGACAGCAACGCCACGCGGTCGTCCGGCAGCACGTGGGCCAGCACGGCAGGTGCGTGTTGCCACTGCACGTCGAGGTTCAACGCGCCGAGAACGGGCGAGCCGAGTCCGAGGGGGTAGAACGCGCTGTAGACGTCGTTGGTGAAACCGGGAGCGGTGATCTCGGCCGACGCGACGGCGCCGCCGGGTGTGGCGCGCTGCTCGAGCACCAGCACGTCCCAGCCCGCGTCCGCCAGCAGCGACGCGGCGACCAGGCCGTTCGGTCCGGAGCCGATGACGACCGCGTCGACCTCGTTCACGCACGCCTCCCCATTGCTGTGACGACCTCGCGCAGCACATCACGCGCGTCGTGTTCGGGCCACCATTCCAGATCATCGTGCGCGCGGGTGGTGCGCACGAGGGGCGCCTGGTCGGCCATCCGGACCCACTCCGGCGTCAACGGCTGCAACCCGAGCCGCGCCGTCGCCCCCGCCAGCTTCTCGGCCAGCGGGTACGGCACCGCGATCCGGCCGGCACCGACGCGTCCGGCGATCATCGGCGCGGTCAGCACCGGTTCGGCGGCGAGGTTGAAGGCGCCCAACGCCCTGCGGCGCACTATCTCCACGATCGCGCGCGCCACGTCGGTTTGATCGCCCACGCCAGGTAGATCACCACGTCGGCACCGCGGATGGCGTCGGACAACGACGACAGCGCGCGAACGTCCACACCGACGTCCTCGAAATCGAGGTGGCGGCGCAGGGCGGTGCCGACGTTTCCGGAACCTCCACCTCGGCGAACAGCGCGCGGATGGTCTCGTGCCGCTTCCGCAGAAGGGTGATCACGTCAGCCATGCCGTCCGTATACCCGGAATGTGAGCGATCACGCCGTATCTCATTTCGTTCGGCACCGAAGAGCTAGCACACTCCGTAGTCGAGCGGTAGTCACATGAACCTTACGTATCTGTGTTCCGTACCACATAGAGAGGCATTATGTGACAACGAAAAGAATACTGAGCTACCGCTTAGTATGCCGAGATCATTGGGACAAGGACTGCTGAATGGCCCTCCGCCGCCGTGTACTGCCCATCGCTTTGGCGCTCACCGTGCTCGTCGCGGGGTGTGGCGCGAAGGACGACAAGAAAGTCCAGGTCAAGACCGGGCCGGGCGTTACCGACGACACGATCTCGCTCGGCATCCTCACGGACATGACAGGTCCGTTCAAAGCCTCCGCGCTGACCCGCATGAAGGGCTACGAGCTGTACTTGAAGCAGGTCAACGACCGCGGGGGCATCTGCGGTCGGCGGGTCGAGCTCAAGCAGAAGGACCACGCGTACGACGTGCAGAAGGCGCTCGACGCCTACTTCGACCTGGAACCGCAGGTCCTGGGCCTGCTGGAACTGGCGGGCACGCCGATGACCGCGGCCATCGAGCCGGACATCATGCAGACGCGCACGCTGACGGCGCCCGCGTCGTGGGCCGCGTCGCTGCTCGGCAACCCGCACATGATGATCGTGGGTACGACCTACGACCTCGACGTCATCAACGGGCTTGATCACTACAAGCGACGGGGTGTCATCAAAGAGGGCGACACCATCGGCCACGTCTACGTCCAGGGCAGCTACGGCGACAACGCCGTGGAGGGCAGCCGGTTCGTCGGAACGCAGTGGAACATGAAGGTCGCCGAGCAGCCCATCGGTGAGACCACGGCCGACCTGACCCAGCAGATCGCCTCGCTGAAGGCGCAGAACGCGAAGGCCGTCGTGCTGAGCACCACGCCCGCCCAGACCGCCGCCGCGGTGGGTGTGGCCGCGGCGCTGAAGTGGGACGTGCCGTTCATGGTCAACGTCGTCGGCTTCGACACCGCGATCCTCGACTCGCCCGTGGGCGCCGCCGTGGAGAAGCAGGTGTCCGTCGTGACCTCCGTGGCGCCCTTCAGCGGCACTCAGGCGGGTCCGCGTGAGGTGGCGGCGGCGTTCAACAAGAACTACCCGAACGACAAGCCCGCGATCTACGTCGACCACGGCTACACGGTCGCGATGGTGTTCCTCGCGGTCGTGGAGAAGGCCTGCCAGCACGGCGACCTCAGCCGGGACGGTGTGCTGAAGGCGTTCCACGAGACCAACGGCCTGGACACCAAGGGGCTGACCTCGGCGCTGCACTACTCGCTGGTGGGACGGCCATCCGCCACGCAGTCCTACGTCACCAAGGTCGACCGGTCGGCGCCCGGCGGTCTGACGACCGTCGAGGAGCTGTTCGAGTCCGAGCTGGTGAAGGCGAAGGGCACGCGCGCCAAGTAGCGCCTGCTGTTGGGGCGTCTGCAAGTACTACCAACTGCGAGTTGGCGGTACTTGCAGACGCCCTTTCGCCTACTTGCCGAAGCCGGCCTTGCGGAGCGCGTCCGCCATCGACCCGCTGGCCGCCGGCGGCGCGGAGCGGTTCTGGCCGCCGCGCTGAGGCTGCCCTCCACGCTGCTGAGGCCGACGGTCCCGGCCGCCACCCCCGCCCTGCTGCTTCGGGGCGGGCTTGCCCGGTTCGTCGGTCAGGCGCAGCGTCAGGCCGATCCGCTTGCGGGCCTCGTCGACCTCCAGCACCTTCACCCGCACCACGTCACCGGACTTCACGACGTCGCGCGGGTCCTTCACGTAGGTGTTGGACAGGGCGGAGATGTGCACGAGACCGTCCTGGTGGACGCCGATGTCCACGAACGCGCCGAACGCGGCCACGTTCGTCACGACGCCCTCCAGCACCATGCCGGGCTTGAGGTCGGCGATCTTCTCGACGCCGTCCGCGAAGGTCGCCGTCTTGAACGCCGGGCGCGGGTCGCGTCCCGGCTTCTCGAGTTCCTTCAGGATGTCCGTGACGGTGGGCAGACCGAACTGCTCGTCGACGAACTTCTCCGGGCGCAGCTTCGTGAGCACCGCGGTGTTGCCGATCAGCTCGGCACCCGCCTCCTGCTGCATCTTCCGCACGACCGGGTAGGCCTCTGGGTGCACGGACGAGGCGTCCAGCGGCTCGTCGCCACCGCGGATCTTGAGGAAGCCCGCGCACTGCTCGAACGCCTTCGGGCCGAGCCGCGCCACGTCCTTCAACGCCTTGCGCGACTTGAACGGACCGTTGGTGTCGCGGTGCAGCACGATGTTCTCCGCGAGACCGGCGGTGATGCCGGAGACGCGGCTCAGCAGCGGCACGGAGGCCGTGTTGAGGTCGACGCCGACCGCGTTCACGCAGTCCTCGACCACCGCGTCGAGCGACCGCGACAGCTTCGCCTCGGCCAGGTCGTGCTGGTACTGGCCGACGCCGATGGACTTCGGGTCGATCTTCACCAGCTCGGCCAGCGGGTCCTGCAGCCGGCGCGCGATGGACACCGCGCCGCGGATCGACACGTCGAGCCCCGGCAGTTCCGCGGACGCGTAGGCCGACGCCGAGTAGACCGACGCACCCGCCTCGGACACCACGATCTTGGTGAGCCCGAGCTCCGGGTGGCGCTTGATCAGGTCGGCGGCCAGCTTGTCCGTCTCGCGCGACGCCGTGCCGTTGCCGATCGCGATCAGGTCGACGTTGTGCTGCTTGGCCCACACCGCGAGCTTGGCGATCGACTCGTCCCAGCGGTTCGCGGGCACGTGCGGCTGGATGACGCCGTGCGCGACGACCTTGCCGGTGGCGTCGACGACCGCGACCTTCACGCCGGTGCGGTAGCCGGGGTCGAGCCCCATCGTGGCGCGCGTGCCGGCCGGGGCGGCCAGCAGCAGGTCGCGCAGGTTCGACGCGAACACCTTCACGGCCTCGTCCTCGGCGAACTGACGCAGGCGTCCGCGCAGGTCGATGCCCAGGTGCACGAGGATCCGGGTCCGCCACGCCCAGCGCACGGTGTCGGTGAGCCACTTGTCGCCGGGGCGGCCGCGGTCGTCGATGCCGAACCGGGAGGCGATGCGCACCTCGAACGTCGACGGACCGTCCTCGCGCGGCTCCTCCGGCTCCAGGACGAGGTCGAGGACCTCCTCCTTCTCGCCGCGGAACAGCGCCAGGATGCGGTGCGACGGCAGCTTGGAGAACGGCTCGTCGAACTCGAAGTAGTCGGAGAACTTGGCGCCGTCGGTCTCCTTGCCCTCGCGGACCTTGGAGACGACCCTGCCGCGCGTCCACATCTGTTCGCGCAGCTCACCGATGAGGTCGCCGTCCTCGCCGAACCGCTCGACCAGGATGGCCCGCGCGCCCTGCAGGGCGGCCGCCGCGTCCGCGACCTCCTTCGCCGGGTCGACGAACTTCGCGGCTTCTTCCTGCGGGTTCAGCCCTGGGTCACCCAGCAGCGCGTCGGCCAGCGGTTCGAGACCGGCCTCCCGCGCGATCTGGGCCTTCGTGCGGCGCTTCGGCTTGTACGGGAGGTAGATGTCCTCGAGCCGCGCCTTGGAGTCGGCGGCGAGGATCTGCGCTTCGAGTGCCTCGTCGAGCTTGCCCTGTTCGCGAATCGAGGTGAGAACCGCCGCGCGGCGCTCCTCCAGCTCGCGCAGGTAGCCGAGCCGCTCCTCGAGCGTGCGCAGCTGCGCGTCGTCGAGACCGCCGGTCGCCTCTTTGCGGTATCGGGCGACGAACGGGACGGTCGATCCGCCGTCGAGCAGGTCGACCGCGGAGCTCACCTGCCCCGCGGCCACGCCGAGCTCGTCAGCGATCTTCTGGTGGATGAGCGTTGTCACAGCGCGCCATTCTGCCCGCTGCCCGATTCGACGTGGCACGGTGTCCTCGTGACCATCGCCGAGGTCGTCCCGTCTTTGCTGTCCGGCCTGGACGTGCCGGGTGCCGACAACACGCTGAACCTGCCGGTCGCCCGGCGTGTCGTGCTGCTGCTCGTCGACGGGCTGGGCCACGAACTGCTGCGCGAGCACGCCGGTCACGCCCCGTTCCTGTCGTCGCTGGCCGGCCGGGAGGTCTCCGTCGGTTTCCCGTCGTCGACCGCGACGAGCCTCGCCTCGATCGGGACCGGGCTGCTCTCGGGTGAGCACGGGATCGTCGGCTACACGTTCGCGGTCGGGGACGAGGTGCTCAACTCGCTGACCTGGTCGCGGGCCGACGACCGTCACCACGACCTGCGCAAGACGCTCGTGCCCGAGGTCGTGCAGCCGCACCCGACCCTGTTCGAACGCGCGTCGGCGGCCGGTGTCGCGGTCAGCGCGGTCGCCCCGCTGTTCCACCGGGGCAGCGGCCTCACCAGGGCCGTGCTGCGCGGCTCGTGGTTCCGCGGCGCGGCCGGGTTCGGCGACCTCGCCCTCGGCGCTCTCGCGGCGATCCGGGAGGACCGCTCGTTCTGCTACGCCTACCACGCCGACCTCGACACCATCGGGCACCTCTACGGGCCGGGTTCCGAGGAGTGGTTGCTGCAGCTGGAGTTCATCGACGAGCTGGCGTCCAGGATCGCCGCGCGCATGCCGTCGGACTCGATGCTGGTCGTCACCGCGGACCACGGCATGATCACCGCGGGCGAGCGGATCGACTTCGACACCGAACCCCTGCTGTGGCAGGGAGTCCGGGTGATCGCGGGAGAACCTCGGGTGCGTTATCTGCACACCGCGAGCGACGAGGTCCTGGACGTGTGGCGCGAGTACCTCGGCGACCGCGCGGACGTGCTGGCGCGTGCGGACGCGGTGGACGCCGGGTGGTTCGGCCCGATCAGCCCGCTGGCACTGGACCGCATCGGGGACGTCGTGGTCGCGATGAAGGACTCCGCGGTGATCGTGCGCAGCCAGGCGGAGCCCATGTGGACCGGCATGAGCGGGTTCCACGGGTCCCGCACGCACCAGGAAACGGCGATTCCGGTGCTCTTCCACGTCTCGCCTTAGGATCATCCGACGTGACGATCGAACTCCCCGGACCCGTCGCCTTCGTGCTCGGCGGCGGCGGCAGCCTCGGCGCCTCGCAGGTCGGCATGCTGCGCGCGCTGCACGAACACGGCATCAAGCCCGACCTGGTCGTCGGCACGTCCGTGGGCTCGGTGAACGGCTCGCTGCTGGCGCTGGACCCGGAGAAGGCCGCGGAACGTCTCGCGGTGATGTGGGAGGGGATGACCCGTCAGCGGGTGTTCCCCGGTGGTCCCATCGCGCAGCTGAGGTCGTTGCGCACCAACAAGACCTACCTGTTCCCGAACACCGGCCTGGCCTCCGTGCTGGCCGACGGGCTCGACGGGAGCACGTTGTTCGAGGAGCTGACGCTGCCGTTCGGCGCGGTGTCGGTGGACTGCGTGACCGGTGAGGCCGTCAACATCACCGAGGGCGAGCTGCTCCCGGCGATCATGGCCAGCGCGGCGATTCCCGGTGTGTACCCGCCGGTGCGCATCGGTGAGCGGGTCCTCTACGACGGCGGTGTGCTGGCGAACGTGCCGATCCGGCAGGCGCTGGCGATGGGCGCGAAGTCGTTGGTGGTGCTGGACTGCGCGTTCCCCGGCCACCTGCCGACGGTGCCGGAGACGCTCGCCGAGACCCTGCTGTTCTGGGCGACCTTGGGCATGCGCAACCAGGCGGTGCTGGAGGTCGAGCTCGCCTCGCAGCACGCGCCCGTGCTGTACCTGCCGGGGCCGCCGGTGCAGGCCGTGACGCCGCTGGACTTCTCACACACCGCGGAACTGGTCGAGGCGTCCTACCTCGCCTCGACCACGTTCCTGACGACGCTGGAGATCGGCGGCGCGGGGCTCTACGGGCATCCGTCACACGGATAGCGCCGCTGCGAACTGGTTGGCCGGGCGCGGCAGGCCGTAGTGCTCGCGCAGCGTCCGGCCGGTGTACTCGGTGCGGAACAGACCGCGGGCCCGCAGGATCGGCAGCACCTCGTCCGCGAACCGTTCCAGGCCCGACGGGAGCACCGCGGGCATGATGTTGAACCCGTCCGCGGCGCCTGCCCGGTGCCACTCCTCGATCGTGTCGGCGACCTGGATCGCGGTGCCGGCGAACGTCTTGTGCCCGCGCCCGCCACCGAGCCTGCCGATGAGCTGCCGCACGGTCAGCCGTTCGCGCCGGCCCAGCTCCACGATCAGCGTGTACCGCGACTTCGCGCCCTCGATCGCGGCTTCCTCCGGCAGGTCGGCCGGCAGCTCCTCGTCCAGTTCCAGGTGGTCGACCTTGAGCAGGGCCGCGAGCTGCTTGACCGCGTGCTCCGGCACGATCAGCCGTTCCAGTTCGGCGTCGAGCTCCCGCGCTTCCTCCGGCGTGGAGCCGATCACGGGCACCAGGCCGGGCAGGATCTTGACCTCGTCCGGATCACGGCCGAACTCGACGGCGCGGCGCTTCACGTCCTGGTAGAAGGCGATCGCGTCGTCGAGCGTCTGCTGTGCGGTGAACACGGCTTCCGCGTGCCTGGCCGCGAAGTCCCTTCCGTCCTCCGAGGAACCCGCCTGGACCAGCAGCGGGTAGCCCTGGGGTGAGCGCGGCACGTTCAACGGCCCCTTGACCCGGAAGTGCGGGCCGACGTGGTCGATGGTGTGCACGCGGTCGTCCAGGGCGTGCACGCCTCGGGCCTTGTCCGCGATGATCGCGTCGTCGTCCCAGGAGTCCCAGAGCTTCTTCGACACCTCGACGAACTCCGCCGCCCGGTCGTAGCGGGTGAGGTGGGCGGGCTGGGCGTCGAGACCGAAGTTCTGGGCCGCGTCGTCGCCCGCGGTCGTGACGATGTTCCAGCCCGCGCGGCCACCGCTCACGTGGTCGAGCGAGCTGAACCGGCGGGCCAGGTTGAACGGCTCGTTGTAGGTGGTGGAGGCCGTCGCGATCAGGCCGATTCTCGTGGTGACGGCGGCGATCGCGGTGAGCAGGACGGTCGGTTCGATCTTGCCGGACGGGCGGCGGCTCGGGTTTCCCCACAGCACGGGGGAGTCGGCGAGGAAGACCGAGTCGAACCTGGCTTCCTCGGCGATGCGCGCGATCCGTTGGTGGTAGGCGATGTCGATGTGCGCCAGGGGTTCCGACTCGGGCAGCCGCCACGACGCCTCGTGGTGGCCGGTGTCGTGGATGAAGAGGTTCAGGTGCAGCGTCATGCGGCGACTCCGATGCCGAGTGCGGACAACAGGTGGGTGCGGTCGGCGTCGTGCGCCGGGAGGTCGAGTCCGATGCGGCCTTCCTGCAGGACGACCACGCGGTCGGCCAGTTCGATGGCCTCGTCGACGTCGTGCGTGACCAGCAGGACGGCGGGCCGGTGCTTGGCGCACAGCTCGCGCAGCAGGTCGTGCATCTTGATGCGGGTCAACGCGTCCAGCGCGCCGAACGGTTCGTCGGCCAGCAGCACTTTCGGCTCGCGGACCAGGCATCGGGCCAGTGCGACCCGTTGCTGCTCACCGCCGGAGAGTTCCGCCGGCCACGCGCGTTCGCGACCCTTGAGCCCCACTTCTTCCAGCGCTGACCGGCCTCTTCCCGGCTTCACGCCCAGTTCGACGTTGTCCAGCACCCGCAGCCACGGCAGCAGCCGGGAGTCCTGGAACGCCACCGCGACCTCCTGCGGGACTGCGAGGTCGCCGCTGCCGGTGACGTCGTGGTCGAGCCCGGCGATCGCCTTGAGCAGCGTCGACTTGCCGGATCCACTGCGCCCCAGCAGGGCCACGAACTCGCCGGGCGCGATGGTGAGGTCGAGTCCTTTGAGGACGTTGCGGCTCTGGAAGGTGCGGGTCAGATTGCTCACCCGGACAGCGTGCGTCGCCATGCCAGCGCCCTCCGTTCGATGATCCGCAGCAGCGCGTCCGACACGAACCCGAACAGGCCGTAGACGACGAGGCCGACCACGATCACGTCGGTCTGGCCGTAGTTCTGCGCCTGGAACATCAGGTAGCCGATGCCGCTGGTCGCGTTGATCTGCTCCAGCACCACCAGCGACAGCCACGACGCCGTGACCGCGAGCCGTAGTCCGAGGAAGAAACCGGGCAGCGCGCCGGGGAACACGACCTTGCGCACGTACTGGGTGCGTTTGAGGCCAACGGCTTCCGCGAGTTCGACGTACCGGCTGTCGATGCCGGTCAGCGCCGCGTAGGTCTGCAGGTACATGATCGTCGCGACGGTCACCGCGATCACGACGATCTTGAACTCCTCGCCGATGCCGAGCCAGAGGATCAGCAGCGGGATCAGGCCGAGCGACGGGATCGCGCGCTTGACCTGGACCGTGCCGTCGATCAACGCCTCGCCGGTCCGGCTCAGCCCCGAGGCGATCGCGAGCACCGTGCCGGTGGTGGCACCGAACAGGAAGCCGAGCGCGGCCCGTTGCAACGAGGTGAGGATGCTCTCGGGCAGCTTGCCGGTGCCGGTGAGCTCGATTCCTGTTCGGACGATCGTCCACGGCGCGGACAGGATGCGCGGGTCGAGCACGCCGGTGGCCGACGCGACGCTCCAGATCGCGATGACCAGCGCCGGGCCGAGCGTTCTGCCGTACGGGATGGGCTTGCCGAGCCCCAAACGCTTGCGCCGCAGTGGTGTCGTGGGCGTGGCGGCTACGGGCCGTTCGAGCACCTGGGTCATGTCCGGCTCCGATACTTCGCGTCGACGGCCTCGGCGGCGACCTTCTCGAACCGGCGGTCGAACAGCTCGGTGACGTCGAACTTGGGCACGAAACCGCCTTCCGCCAGCAGGTCTGCCGTTTCCTGCTCCCACTTGATCGCGCGGTCCCAGTTCGTGGGGAAGGTCAGCGGCGGTGTCGACTGCACGATCCGGTCGCCGTCGGCCTTGGAGACGTTCTGGTCCTTCACGTAGTAGTGGTCGACCCACTTGTCCGGGTTCTCGTAGGTCCACACGGTGCCGCGGGCCCAGAACGGGATGAACGCCTTGATGGCGGCGAGCTTCGCCGGTTCGTTGAGCACCTCCACCGGCGCCCACAGGACCGTGAGCAGGTCGATGGAGTTCATCTGGATCGCGGTCGCGTCCGGGTACTGGCCCAGGTACTTGGTGAGCTGCGGCTCGGCCAGCACCGCGACGTCGACCTGCTTGGCCTGCACCGCCGTGAGGAACTGGTTGCTGGTCAACGGGATCAGCTCGACGTCGGTCGTTTTGAGGTTCAGCTCCTTGAGGGTTCTGAGCACGACCACGCCCTGCGCCTGACCCTGCGAGAACGCGATCTTCTTGCCCTTGAAGTCGCTGAGCTTCCTGATGCTGGAGCCGGGTGCGGTGGCGTAGGTGTAGAGGGGCTTGTCGCGTTCGCCGACGGCCACGATCCGTGCGTCGAACTTGGTGGCGCGGGCCTGGATCGGCGGGATGCCGGCGTTGGACGCGAGGTCGACGGACCGCGCCCGGAACGCCTGGATCACGTCCGGGCCCGCGCTGATGTTGGGCCAGTCCGAGACCTGGAACGGCAGTTTCGGCAGCTCACCCGAGGCTTCGAGCTGCTTGAGCGTGGTGCGGATGGAGATCGCCAGCTTGGTGTCCGGCGGCGGCGCCGTCGTCGGCAGGTCACCGACGACCTGCTGGGTGGTGAGGCTGCCCGTGGAGCACCCCGCGGCACCGAGAGCCGCGAGGCCGAGCAACAGGGAACGCCTGGTCAGCATCAGTCCACCACCACGGCGTGGTCGGCGGTGAACGGCCGGCCCGCGAGCAGCGTGGACTCGCGCCCGTCCGGTCCGACCGGGGTGTCGCCGATGAGCGTGACGCGGTGCAGGGTGCGCTGGACGTCGAGGTGGTCCAGGTCGCGCGGCGCGAGGTGGGCGGTGGCGCGGTTGTCCCAGAACGCGACGCTGCCCGGCTCCCAGCGGAACCGCACCGTGTACTCGGGCCTGGTCAGCTCGCTGTAGAGGAGGTCCAGGATCGCCTTGCTCTCGTTCGCCGACACACCGGTGATGTGGCTGGTGAAGCCCGGGTTGACGAACAGCGCCTTCTCGCCGGTGATCGGGTGCACGCGGACGACGGGGTGCTCGGCGACCAGCAGGTTGTCGTTGACGCGCTTGGCGTACGTGCCGTCCTCGACCTTCACCGCGCCGCCGTACCGGTGCTCGGCCCGCAGGCCATCCACAAAGGACTTCACTGGTTCGGAGAGTCCGTTGTACGCGGCGACGAGGTTGGTCCACGTCGTGTCGCCACCGATCTCCGGCACGACCTCGGCGCGCAGGATCGACGCGGCCGGCGGGTTCACCGCGGCCGTGACGTCGGTGTGCCAGCCCGAGAAGTAGCTGTACCGGCGGGTCTGCTTCTGGAAGTCCTTGCCGTAGCGCTCCTCGTACCGGCGCGGGTCGATGGTGAAGATCTCCGGGAACCCGGTGGGCGGGGCGTCGTCGTGCGGGTGGGCGTAGGTCAGCTCCCCGAACTGACGGCCGAACGCGATCTGGCTCCCGTGGTCAAGATCCTGGTCTCGGAAGAAAATCACCTTGTGCGCGTGGAGCGCGTCTTGAACCGTTTCCAGCTCGGCCGCCCCGAGTGGCCGAGAAATGTCGATGCCAGAGATTTCCGCACCGATGTGCCCGGCCACCGGCTTGACCGTGATGGTCTTTTCCTGAACTGAGGTCATGTGACAAGCGTGCAGTTCAGCGCCCTGGACTGTCTATTTTCCGCTCAGGAAAAATAAGTCGGACCACCGTAGATCTCACTGAGCACCACACTTCCGGCGGCGACACTGAGCACGTCGCTGCCGAAACTCGTCGGATTCACATCACCGATTCGCTCTTCTATTTCCTTTGTCAATTCCTCCCAGCATCCGGGAATCAGCATCGCACCGGCCTCCACGACCACGAGCACGTCCGGGTTGATCACGTCGAGCAGCAGTTGCGCGGCCTGCCCGACGAGCCGGGACCGTCGCCGGAACAACTCGACCGCCCGCGGATCACCCCGCTGCCCGGCCTCGATCAGCAGGTCCAGCAACGGTTCCGCGATGATCCCGTCCCGCGCGGCCCGCTCGGCGAGCGTCCGGTTCGACGTCGCGGCCTCGAGGCACCCGCGGCGTCCACAAGGACAAGGCGTGTCGTCGTTGCGCAGCCGCAGATGCGCAATCTCACCCGCCGCGCCACCCGGCCCGCTGTGCACCGCGCCGCCCGTGACGATGGCGGCATCGACCACGTTGCCCACGAACAGGTGCACCAGGCTGGTGCGGGCTCTGGGGTCATGCCCGAAAAGCTGCTCGGCCCGCGCGAGAGCCCTCGAGTGCGACTCGACCCGAACCGCCGTGTCGAGCGCATTAGTCAGAAACTCCTCAGCCCGCGCGTCCTTCCACCCGAGCTGGCTGTGCTCCACGATCACCCCGTCGTCCACCCGCCCACCGGTAGCGACCCCGACCCCGATCGGCACCCGCTCGTGCCTGGCCAGAAACGCAGGCACCCGCTCGGCGATCCTGGTGAGCGCATCGCCGGCCGTGGGCCGATCATGCGGCTCACGCTCTTCCGCGAGCACCCGCCCCCGCAGGTCCACCAGCGCCAAAGTCGTGTGCCCATAAGCAATGTGCACCCCACACACCACATGCCGATCCACGTCGATGTCCACCGGCACGTGCGGCCGCCCGATCGTGACCCGCGGAATACGCGTGACGACCTCACGCACCAGCCCGCGCTCAGCAAGCTCGGCATACTGCTTCGTCACGGTGGCGGCGCTCAACCCGGTCAGTCGCGCGATGGTGCTGCGCGCAACGGGCCCGTGCTCCAGCACGGACCTGAGCACGGTGGCGGCGGTGCGGCTCATGCGTCCCTCCCCTTCTCGCAGGGGCTCGTCTGATCTCCGGTCAGGCGAAGGCGGGCACCGCACAGATCGCGCTCGCCTGCCGACGAAGGTCGACATGACGGCGCGTGCTGAGCACGGATGCCTGGGACACACCCCGATGCTGACACCCGCGGTTCCCTCAACCAAGCGCGTTCACGTGGTGAGACAGCACGGCCGAACAGGTGAACGTTCGTCCGTCAGCTAACGACCGACTGATCCTCTCGGACGTACCCCACACATCAGATCGCGTCCATCACCCGCGGTCGCGGCTTTGGGAGCGCGCGCGACATGACGCCAGCTGAGATGGACCTGTTCAACGCGATCGAGAAGATGGGGCGGGTCAGGTTCGCCGGCGCGGGCCGGGAGATCGGCGCCGGGTTCCTCTCGGAGCAACTGCTGCGCCAGAACGGTTGCCGGCCGCGTGTGCTGACCCTGTGCGATGTGACGGTGATCGGACAGCTCGATCTCGAGGCGGGCGAGGTCGGCTTCCCGGTGGAGTTCGAAGGATGCGTGTTCGACCACGCACCGAACATCGAGCAGGCCACGTTGGCCGGCCTCTACTTCACGGACTGCCAGCTGCCCGGCCTGTGCGCCTCGCAGGTCCGGCTGCACGACGGCTTGGCTTTGCACAACTGCCACGTGAACGGGTGCGTGCAGCTCACCGGCGCGCACGTCGCAGGACAGTTGGACATGGAGGACTGCGTGATCGCCGGTTCGGCCGAGGGCGCGCTGGAGGCCGACGGGCTGAGGGTGGAGCAGGACGTCTACTTCTCAGGGAAGTTCCGGATCACCGGACCGACGAGGATGATCGGCGCTCACATCGGCGGTGAGTTCATCTGCGACGGCGCGGTCTTCCGGAACGCCGGGACCGAGAAGACGTTGGAGTTGAGCCGCCTCGTCGTGCGGGAGCACGTCTTCTGGCGGCACGGTTTCTCCGTCGAGGGTGAGGTCGACCTGAGCGGCGCCGAGATCGCGGGGCGGCTGATCTGCCACGGTGCCCGCTTCTTCAACCTTCGCGGCATGGCCCTGCAAGCGCCCAACATGACGGTGCGGCAGGAGGCCGAGTTCTCCCGGGGATGCAGTGTGGACGGTGAGCTGAGCCTGGTCGGATGCCAGATCGGCGGATGGCTCGACTTCACCGGAGGCCAGTTCCGCAACCCCGGTGGCAGGGCGATCGACCTCACTCTGGCGTCGACCGTGATGAACCTGGTGATGCGCGCGGGAACTCTCGTGCACGGCAAGCTCAGCCTGTCGAACGCGAAGATCGGCGGTGCTTTCCGAGCGCAGGGTGGTCACTTCCAGAACAGGTTCGACACGGCGATCGAGGCCCTGGGGCTGAAGGTGCACAGCGATATCAGCCTTGGTGTGCGCGACGGCGAGCGGTTCCGCGCGCAGGGTCAGGTCGTGCTGAGTGATGCTCATGTCGGCGGCAACCTCAACTGCACGGGTGGGCGATTCGAGAACAAGGAGCGGGACGCGTTGGTCGCCCGCGGCATCAAGGTGGACCGGAACGTGTTGTTGCGCCGTGAGTTCTTTGCCAGCGGCAGGGTTGACTTCGCGGGCGCGTCGATCGACGGCAAGGTCGACTTCCGCGACGCCTGGTTCGAGAGCAGTTCCGAGGCTGTGCGGTTCGATCGCGTCCGAGTCGGGCACGCCATGAAGTTCGACAGGGCCGCGGTCGGCGGTGGCGTGCGGATGTGCAGCGCCCGGATCGGTACCGAGGTCACCTTCGACGGCGCCGCGCTCGGGGGTGAGACGGCGTTGAAGCTCAAGGGAACCCAGATCCGCGGGACGTTGCGGCTGAACTTCGCCGAGCCGCCGGAGGGCTCGGTCGACCTGCGTCAGGTCACGACGGGGTCGTTCGACGACCGTGAGGGAGACCTGCCACCCGGTGACGACACCCAGCTCGACGACTTCGTGTACGGGGCGTTGCACGACACGTCGGTGAAGATGTCGAAGCGCCTGAAGTGGTTGAAGGGCCGTGCTTACCTTCCGCAGGTCTACCTGCAGCTCGCCACCACCTACGCCCGCGCGGGTCACCACGACCAGGCGACCACCGTGCTGGTGGAGAAGGAAGAAGCGCGGCGCCTGGCGTGGAAGGGGTTCCCCGGTCCGCTGTTCCGGATGTGCTGGTGGGTCCTGAAGCCGACCGTCGGGTACGGCTACCGGCCCTTCCGGGTGCTCGTGTGGCTCGGGCTCCTGCAGATCGCGGGCGGAATCGCTTTCAGCAGGGTGGACGCGTTCGACGCGGCGAGAAACGGCGTCCAGATGGAGTGGTACCACTCGTGGCTGTACACGTTCGATCTTCTCGTGCCGGTGGTGAGCCTGCATCACAGTGAGCTCTGGGTACCGCAGGGCGCGACCAGGTGGTGGGCGCTGGCCTTCACAGTGCTCGGCTGGGCTCTGGCGATCTGCCTCGTGACTGGGATCGGTCGGCTCTTCAAGCGGGACGAGCGGTAGACATCGGCTCGTTTGGAGCCTTTATCGATTCGGTTCGGCATGTAAACGCGTCATACCTCCGAGGACCTCTTGAACTCGCGCGGCCAGGTGGCGTAGACCAGTGCGCGGTAACACCGAGCACGTCTTCCTACCGCCGCGGGGAGCGTCCACCAGGAGGCTGGCTCGTGCGCAAAACGTTGCGTCGTCTCGGCGTGTTGATGACCGCCGCTCTGCTCGTTGTCGGCGTGAGCTCTCCGGCGCGTGCCGAGGTGCTGCATCCGCGGCAGGACTGGCTGCGGGCGTCCACCTCGGGGTTGTTCCTGCACTGGGGGATGCGGACGAGTCCGGGCTACACCAGTTGCGGCGCTTGGGAGGCCGCCGTCACCAACGGTGGCTGGACCGCGAAGTACTGGGTCGACGAGGCGAAGAAGCTGCACGCGCAGTACCTGGTGCTGGCGTCGTTCCACAGCAGGCTCGGGTACGCGCGGGCGTGGCCATCGGCGATTCCCGGGAGCTGTTCGACCAAGCGGGACTTTCTCGGCGAGCTGATCGACGCGGCATCGGCCGAGGGGTTGAAGGTCATCAACTACATGACCGACGACCCGCAGTGGCACAACGAGGGCGGCCACGAGTGGCTCGACTCGGCCGGGTACTCGAAGTACAAGGGCAAGACGGTCAACCTGCAGGAGCGGCCCGGTTTCGGGCAGTTCAGCTACGACAACTTCGTCGAGGTCATGCAGCGCTACCCGAAGCTCGCCGGGTTCTGGATCGACAACGACAACGCCTACTGGGAGCAGAACGGCCTGTACGAGCGGATCCGGCGTGATCGTCCGGACATGGTCCTCAGCAACAACAACGAGGACACGGCGATCATGGACACGATCAGCAACGAGCAGAAGACCGGCATGACGCCGAACTACGACTATCCGCAGGCGGTCTACACGGCGGCGCCGCGGTTGATCGAGGCGTGCTTCAAGCTGCCGAGCAGCGGCGCGTGGTGGTACTCCGGCAGCAACTCGGCGGTCGACTACAAGCTCACGCTGGGGCGGCTGATCACCAACGCCGGCAGCGACGTCAAGGCGCTGATGGCCGAGACCGCGATGGTCAACGGCAAGTTCCCGTCGAACCAGGCTTCCTTCAACAACTTCACCGACGGGTATCTGCGCGACATCTGGGAGTCGATCGGCGGCACCTATGGCGGCGGCTACCTCAACGGCGGGCTCAAGCCGGGGTTCTGGAACGACGGCGCGCACGGCGTCACGACCGTGTCCAAGACCAACCCGAACCAGCACTACGTCCACGTCATCAACAAGCCGTCCGGCAGCACGTTGAAGTTGCGGGACAACGGGTACAAGGTCAGCCGCGTCACGAACCTGCGCACGGGCGCGGCGGTGTCGTGGTCGCAAACCGGCGGCACGCTGACGCTGGCGGGCGTGTCGAACTGGGACCAGTACGACACCGTGTTCAAGGTCGAGACCGCCGGGCGCGAAGGGATCATCCCGGCCTCGACTTACACGATGAGCGCGTCGGCCTCGGGTTCAGGCCACCCGGCCTCTCACGCGGCCGACGGCAACTACCAGACCTATTGGGACGCAACGGGTGCGGGCACCGTGTCGCTGCGCTTCGACCTGGGCTCGGCGAAGAAGGTCTCGTACGTGGCGCTGAACCAGCGCGAGGACTCGACGACGTATCCGTCATCAGGTTCCGCGCGCATCAAGAACTACAACGTCTACACGTCCAACGACGGTTCCAGTTGGACGAACGTGAAGTCCGGATCGCTGGCGAACCACCGCGGTGTGCAGTTCATCGACCTGCCGGCGAACACCACCGCCCGCCACATCCGCGTGGAGAAGACGTCTACGCAGGGCAAGGCACAGCTGCGGATCGACGAGGCGTGGCTCGGCTCCGCCTACCCCGGCGCCGGCGGCGGCGAGCCCACCCCGGAGACGCGGTTCGAGGCCGAGAACGGCGTTGTGTCGCAAGGGGTCGTGGAGTCGAATCACGCCGGGTTCTCCGGCACCGGCTTCGTCAACTACGACAACGTCGCGGGGTCCGCGGTCGAGTTCAAGGTCTCCAGCGCCGCTGCCGGGCCGAAGCAGGTGACGCTGCGGTTCGCCAACGGCACGGCGGTGAACCGGCCGCTCGACATCTCGGTCAACGGCCAGCTGGCCGTGGACGAGCAGTCGTTCGCGGGCACCGGCGCGTGGACGACCTGGCAGTCGGTGACCGTGACGCTGAACCTCGAAGCCGGCGAGAACACCGTCAGGGCCGCCGCGACCACCGCGAACGGCGGCCCGAACCTGGACTACCTGGAGATCTAACGGGCCACCCCAGATGTGCCACGCTCCGGGACGTTGGTGCGAGGTGCGTGAAACTGGCCCCAACGCGAGTGCCAACACATCTGGGGCGGGCGGACACGAACAGGTATGACGACCGAAGACCCTGACGACCGAGCGTTGTGGTCGCAGGCCGCTGGGGGCAGTGCGCATGCCTTCGGGGTGCTGTTCGACCGGCACGCGAAGGCGGTCTACAACCACTGCTTCAGGTTGACCGCCTCGTGGGCTGAGGCCGAGGACCACCTGCAGGCCACGTTCCTGCTGGCCTGGCGCAAGCGTGCCGAGGTGCGGCTGGAACGCGAGTCGGCGTTGCCGTGGCTGCTCACGGTGGCGGCGAACGTGGTGCGCAACGACCAGCGGTCGCTGATGCGGCGGCTCAAGAACGTGCGGCGGGTCGGCGAGGAGCGGCCGGTGCCCGACCACGCTGACCAGGTGGTGGAGCGGCTTGACGACCAGCGGCAGATGAAGCAGCTGCTCAAGGCCGTGGCGAAGCTGCCGCGCAACGAACGTGAGGCGCTCGCGCTGTGCGTGTGGTCCGAGGTGTCGTACGCGGATGCGGCGGCGGCGCTCGGCATCACCGAGGGCAGCGTGCGGGCGCGGGTCAGCAAGGCCAAGTCGAAGCTCCAGCAGCACCGCGAACTCGTGCACACCGGGGAGGACCGATGACCAGCATGCTTCCACCCACTCGCGACCTGCCTCCCGGCCGTCACACGCAGATCCGCGCCGAACTCGAACGGCAGGTGTCCGGGCGCCGCGGGTCCTCGCGGTTCACCGTGCCCATCCTCGCGGCCGCCGCCGTGGTCGCCGTGGTGGCCGTGGGAGTGGTGGTGTTCAGGCCAGGGGCGACGGAGCACACGCCGGCCGTTCACATCACCACGTCACCGGCGCCGGTGAGGGAGACGTTCGGCCTCGCACCTGAGCAGGTCGAGGCGATCGAACAGGGCTGCGCCAAGGAAGCGAAGGTGACGGACAAGCTGACGCTGTACCAGCACGGCCGCGACGAAACCGGTCGATGGGCGTTTCTCTACACCGACAAGGCCTGGGTGTCGTGCGACATCGGCCGCGGCGGCGAGGAGTACGACACGAGCGGTCCCCAGGAGGTCTACGTCGACTGGTTGGCGGGACACTTCAGTCTCGATGCGGGCGGCAGCCGTCCCGGCGGCGACACGCATCCGTTCCGACCGGCGCTGGCAGGTGTTGGCGGTTACCGCATTCTCGCGGGTCGCGTCGACTCGTCCGTCGCCAGCGTCACGTACCGCGCGTCGGACGGCAGGACGGCGGAGGCCAAGATCGCCAACGGCACGTTCGTCGTGCGCATCCCCTACCCGTCGACCTGGGACGGCTCCGAGGGGAACGGCACCTCCGAGCTGCGGGTTCTCGACGCTGCCGGGAACCTGCTCGGCACCGCGGGCGAGTCCGAGAAGTGCTGGACCATGCCGGGAGTCAAAGAAACGCTTCCCGACCACAGGGACATCGACTTGGTGCAGAACGCGAACAACAAGTGCGAGCCGGCCCCGCGCTGGAAGTCGCCTCTGAAGTGATGCCACCGACGGGTGCTACCGATCAGTAGTCCCAACCGACATACTGGTTGGTATGACGACTGTGGCGAACTTCGGCGGCACCAGCCACTACGCGGACCTCGACGGGCCCGTGCACTGGGTCGACTTCGGCGGACCGGAAGACGGTCCCCGGATGGTCCTGGTGCACGGGCTCGGCGGCTCGCACCTGAACTGGGCGTTGCTGGCGCCGTTGCTCGCGCAGAAGGCGCGCGTGGTGGCCGTCGACCTGGCCGGGCACGGTCTGACCAACCCGGAGGGCCGCCAGACCACGGTCCAGGCCAACGCGGCGCTGCTCGGCCGGTTCGTCAAGGAGGTCGTCGGCGAACCGGTGATCCTGGTCGGCAACTCGATGGGCGGGATGATCTCCCTGTTCCACACCGCCTACAACCCCGACCTGGTCAGGGGCCTGGTGCTGGTGGATCCCGCGCTGCCGATGGTGTTCGGGACGCGGCCGGACCCGACGATGATCGGCACGTTCTTCATGTACTCGGTGCCGGGGCTGGGGGAGCGGTTCCTCGCCAGGGCGAAGACCGTGTCACCGCGCAAGCAGGTCGAACGCCTGCTGGACATGGTCTGCGCGGACCCGTCGGGCATCCCCGAGGAGCTCAAGCAGGCCTCTGAGCACCTGATCGGCGAGCGCGCGAAGGTCCAGGGCCTGGACGCGGCGTTCCTGGCGGCGGCGCGCAGCACCGTCTTCACGACGTCCAAGCGCGGCGCCTACTTCGCGGCGATGGCCAAGCTGCGCGTGCCGGTGTTCCTGATGAGCGGCGACCGGGACCGGCTGGTCAACGTCGCCGCGGCCCGGTACGTCGCCCGCAGGCACCCGCACTGGCGTTACGACGAGTACGCGGGCGTCGGTCACGTGCCCCAGATGGAGATCCCCGAGGTCGTGTCCGGGCGGGTCTTGGACTGGATGGACGCCAACCGCTTGAGCACCTCCGCGAGCTGACCGAGCGTGAGCCGCTCCCGCAGGACGGGGGCGGCTCCGGTCAGCACGAAGTGGTCGTCGAGCTGCTCGACGCCGGTCAGCTGGATGCCGCGCGGCAGCTCCGGGACGGCGAACACGCGGGCCGGCAGCCACTTGTGCAGCCGCACGTGCAGCTCTGTGCCGACCAACTGGACGGTCAGCGGGAACCAACTGACCGGTTGTAACTCCGGAATGTCCGAAAAGTTCACCTCGACGCGGAACTCCACGGGAGACGACACCAGCACCGCGGGCGGGTTCACGTGCACGTCCCGGCACACGACGGTCGCGCGGCGAGCACGCCAGCGCGACCATCGCACGTCCTCCAGCTCGATGCGGACGTCGTCGACCTGACCGAGCGCCAAACCGAGGGCGCCCAGCCGTGCGTCGAGTCCTACTACGGTCAGCTGCAGGTCGTGCGCGCCTGCCTGGACCGTCAGTTCGTGTCTCAGGCCTTGGTCTCCGGCTTCACACCGTTCGTCGCCGCCTTGGACGTCGCGCGGACGGCACGCGGCTTGGGGGCGGGCTTGGCGGCGGCGGGCTTCGGGGCAGCGGGCTTGGCGGCAGGCTTCACCGCTGCCTTCTCGGCGACAGCCGCCGCTTCCTTGACGCTCTCGGCCTTCGCGGCCGCTTTCTCCTCCGCCTCCGCGGCCAGCGCGACCATCTCGTCGAAGCCCGCCCGGATGCCGTCGGCGAGCAGCTGGACGTCCGGCACGCCGTCGAAGTCGGCGTTGATGCCGAAGGTGAACCTGTCCAGGTAGGAGAAGATGCCGACGGTGATCCGGATCGTGGACGCGACCGGCACGTACGGGAACATCTCCACCAGCGGGCGGCCGAGCATGTAGAGCGGGATGCGCGGGCCGGGCACGTTCGTGGTGACGGTCTGCAGGATCTGCTGCGGGAACCGCATCGCGGTCCGCGAGCCCAGCGCCATCAGCGTCGGCGCGGCGAAGTTCGACAGGTTCGTGATGACGTCCGCACCGGCGGCCTGGCGGGAGCTCTTCAGGTCGTCCATCTGCGCGCGGATCGACGCGAGACGCTTCACCGGGTCCGCCTCGCCGACCGGCAGGTTCACCAGCACAGCGCTGACGCGGTTGTTCAACTCGTTGTGCTGGTCGGACTTGCGCATCGACACGGGCACCATGGTCCGCACGACCATGCCCTCGGTCAGCTCGCCGCGCTTCTCCAGCAGATCCCGGAAACCACGCGTGATCGCGGTGAGGATGACGTCGTTCACCGTGCCGCCGGCAGCCTTGCGAATCTGTTTGATCTCAGCCAGGTTCGCGCGCGCCCACACCCAACGGCGGTGCGGCCCAATAGGACCGTTGAGCGAGGTCGCGGCGCGCGTGACCAAACGACGTGCGGTACCGGGAAGCGAACCGAGAACCGTCTTGCCGAAGTCCACGATCTCGTTGAGGGACCGCATGTTCCGCGCGACGGCGGGCAACGCGGACAGGTGCTGCACCGGCGTCACGATGGCGTCACGCACGCCGTCGACGACCAGGTCGAGGGTCGACGGCTGCGGCGCCGGCTTCCACTCCTTCGGCTCCGGCAGCGCGCTCTCCTTCTTGAAGTCCAGGATGAGCTGCAGCATGTCCGAACCGGACACTCCGTCGATCATGCAGTGGTGGACCTTGGAGATGATCGCCCAGCGACCACCCTCCAGGCCTTCGACCAGCCAGGCCTCCCACAGCGGCTTCTTGTCGTCGAGCTTCTGAGCGAAGATCCGGCCCGCGAGGTTGCGCAGCTGGTCCTCCCCGCCCGGCGACGGCACCGCGGTGTGGCGCACGTGGTAGAGGATGTTGAAGTGGTCGTCGTCGACCCAGACCGGACGGCCGACGTGGAACGGCAGCGCCTTCACCTTCTGCCGGTAGCGGGGGACCTGGTCCAGCCGCGACACGAAGAGACGGATCACGTCCCCGTAAGACGGCACCGGGCCGTCGAAAACCAGGACGGAACCCACGTGCATCGGCACGTTCTCGTCCTCGATGAAGTAGAAGCTGGCGTCCAAACTGCTCATCCGATCCACTCGAAAAATGGTAGAGGACCGGAGCGTCTCAATCGACGTCCATGCAGGTGAGAGGCACTGCACACGTGTGAGGTTGCCAACGTGTTACCTGGACGTGGCGAATCGAGACTCGAAAGTACTGGCGAAAAGATCGTTCACGAAACATCATGGACTCACTGGGCAACGCCGCCCAGGGACGCCGGCTCGGGGTTGTCGACGTGTGGGGAGGCTCTTATGTCTGCCGTACCTTCAGACGAAGTCTTCGACTTTGCCGCTGCTGCTCCTCCCCTGCACCTCGTCAGAGGAAGCGCGCCCGGATTGTTCTGGTACCTCACCGAACCCACCCGCTGCGCGCTCGACATGAGCGAGTTCGTCGCCACGCGCTCGATGCTGCGCGGCGCGCCGTCGGGTGACGGCCACCCGGTGCTGGTGTTCCCCGGCCTGGGCGCCGCCGACTCGTCGACCGTGATGCTGCGCCGGTTCCTGTCCGGTCTGGGCTATCAGGTGAACCCGTGGGGTTTGGGCCGAAACATCGGACCGACCCGCAAGGCCGTGGACGGCATGCACGCCTTGGTGAAGAAGGTTTCCGACGCTTACGGCGGACCGGTTTCCATCGTGGGCTGGTCGCTGGGCGGGATCTTCGCGCGCGAGATGGCGCGGGACCACCCGCACCGCGTGCGTCAGGTGATCACGCTCGGGTCGCCGTACAACATGAGCGATCCCGTGCAATCACGCGCGATGCCCGCGTTCGCACTGTTCTCGCGGCTGCACATCCCGAAGGACGAGTTCCCGCCGCTGGAGTCGACCCGGCCGCCGATCCCGGTGCCCGCCACGTCGATCTACTCCAAAACGGACGGGATCGTGTCGTGGGAGTCGTGCATCGAGGAACCCGGACCGCGCAAGGAGAACGTCCAGGTGTCGTCCTCGCACCTGGGATACGGCTTCAACAGCACCGTTCTGTGGGTGGTCGCTGACCGGCTGGCACAGGCGGAGGGCACGTGGGCGCCCTTCGCCGCGCCGCCGGGCATGGCACGCATGTACCCGCGGGCCGCCTAACAGGGCCTCGGGTCCGCGTAGATCACCAGCGTCTGGTCGGGCTGCTCGGCGAGGTGGAACGCCGTGTAGGCGTAGTCGAGCGGTCCGAGACGCGGGTGCCGCAAGCGTTTCCGGCCGCCGCGCCGTGCCTGCACGTCGTAGTGGGGCCACCAGTCGCGCACCTCCTGGCTGGCCTCGTGCAGGTCGTCGATCAGCCTGGTGAACCTGGCCTCGCCGGCGTGCCGTCCGGCGAGCGTGCGCAGCCTGGCGAGCAGGCCGCGTGCTTCCGGTTCCCAGTCCATCAACGCGTGCCGGGCCTGCGGGTCGGTGAACACCCAGCGCACGAAGTTCGGGTTTTCTCCTTGCAGGGCGGGAAAGAGGTCAGCCGCCGCCTCGTTGTGGACGAGCACGTCGTAGGTGGCGCCGATGATGTACGCCGGGTTCGGTTGCAGCAGCGCCGGAACCGCGGCCACCTCGTCCGGCAGGGCCTCTTCGACCTCGGCCGCCGGCGCGCGTCCTGCTATCTGGAACAGGTGGTCCTTTTCGGACCGGTCGAGCCCGAGCGCCGCGGCGAGCGCCCCGAGCACCTGGTCGGACGCCTGCACGTCCCTGCCCTGTTCGAGGTACGTGTACCAGGTGGCGCTGATCCCGGCGAGCACCGCGATCTCCTCCCGGCGCAGACCCGGTGTGCGGCGCCGGCCGGTGCTCGGCAGCCCGGCCTCGGCCGGGGTGATCCGCTCCCGGCGGCTGCGCAGGAACGCGCCCAGTTCGCTCATGGTGGCACCTCCTGTTCCAGAATAAGGCGGCTCTGGATACCAGGCTGAGCGCGACGCAGGCTGGGTGCATGTCTGGAATCAACGGAAAGGTCGTCGCGATCACCGGCGCCAGCAGCGGCATCGGCGAGGCCACCGCACTGCTGCTCGCCGAACGGGGCGCACGGCTCGTGCTCGGCGCACGGCGCGCGGATCGTCTCGAGGGTTTGGTTGCGCGGATCGAGAAGGCAGGCGGCACGGCCGTATACACACGTACGGACGTGACCCGGCGGGAAGATGTGCACGCGTTGGTCGCGTTGGCCCAGGAGCGGTTCGGCAGGCTCGACGTGCTGGTGAGCAACGCTGGCGTTGGCCCTATCTCGCCGTTGGACGACCTACGCGTCGACGAGTGGGACGCGATGGTCGACGTCAACATCAAGGGCGTGCTGCACGGCATCGCGGCCGCGTTGCCGGTGTTCCGCGCGCAGCAGGCCGGGCACTTCGTCACCACAGCTTCGACGGCCGCGTTCACCGTCGTGCCGACGATGGCGGTCTACGCGGGCACCAAGGTCGCCGTGCGGGCGATCTGCGAGGGCCTGCGCCAGGAGTCGAACGGGGCCTTCAGGGTGACGACCGTGTTCCCGGGGTTCGTGCACACCGATTTCGCCGAGGCCTCGAGCAATCCTGAAGTCCGGTCGCGCATCGCGGGCATGCGGGACCAGATCGCGATCCCGCCGGACTCGATCGCCCGCGCCATCGCGTTCGCGATCGAGCAGCCGGCCGACGTCGACGTGAACGAGATCGCCGTGCGACCGGCTGCCCAGGGTTAGTTGTTCAGAGCTAGGAACTACTTCGTCATCGGCTTGCCATTCGCGGTGACGTTGGTGAACTTCAGGCCGTCGACGTTCTTGACGGTGTTGGTGGTGGAGCTGACGGTGAACTTGGAGTCCCGCAGCTCCAGCCCCTTCACGTGCTCCTGCGACAGGCCGGACACGTCGAGGACCTTGGAAGCCTTGGTGCTGCTGCAGTTGGAGACGTAGAACGGGCCGAACTTCGGCACGTTGCTGCCCGTCTGCGAGTTGTACGTGGTGGTGACGTAGACGAAGGCGCGCGCGAACGTGCCGGAAACGCTGTCCAGGTTGATGTTCTGCGAGAAGCCGCCGCGCTTGGTGTTCGACTTGACGTACAGCGCGAACTTGGTGGCGTTGACGCAGTTCAGCTTGTAGCCGTAGACGTTGCGGATGCCGCCGGTCTGCTCGGAGCCGCACGTGATGGCGCCCCAGTTGCCGTTCATCCGGCAGTTGACGACGACGAGGTTCTGGCACGGCACGTTGACGCGCCGGCCGTCCTCGTCGCGGCCGGACTTGATGGCCACGTTGTCGTCGTGTGCGCCGAGATCGCTGTTGGAGATCACGACGTGGTCGCACGACTCCGGGTCGCACGCGTCCGTGTTGTTGGCGGACGTCGTGGGGTCGGTGTGCACGTCGTCGACCGTGACGCTCTTGCACAGCGTGGGGTGGATCTGCCAGAACTTCGGGTTCTTCAGCGTGACGCCCTGGATCAGCACGGTGTCGCACGAGTAGGGCTCGATGAACGTCGAGCGCATGTTCTTGCCCGAGCCGGGCACCACCCGCTTCTCCGGCGGGGTCCCCTTGGCCACCAACGACTCCAGGTACGAGCGGTCGCTGCCCTTGTTCCACGAACCGGTGGCGCCCGCGTCGAGCGTGCCCTTGCCGGTCAGCGCGATGTTGGTCTGCTTGTACGCGTAGACCATGGGGGAGCGGTTCATGCACTCGATGCCCTCGTAGCGCGTGAGCACCGTGGGGAACTTCGAGGCGTCGCCGGAGAACTTGAGCAGCACGCCGTCCTCCAGGTGGAAGTCGACGTTGCTCAGCAGGTGGACCGCGCCCGTGACGTAGGTGCCCTTCGGAACGATCACGTGGCCGCCACCGGCCGCGTTGCAGGCGGCGATGGCCTTCTTGAACGCTTCGGTGTTGTCGGTCTTGTTGTCGCCCTTGGCGCCGTACGCGGTCGCGTCGAAGTTCTTGTCGGGGAACGACGGGAGCTTCGTGTTCCGCACGATCTCGTTGGCGGCCGGCCAGGGCAGTTCGGGGATCGCAGCCGAGATGACCGTTGCCGAGATGACAGCGGTCCGCTGGAGCGGATCAGCGACCGCGGCTCGCGCCAGCACCGGTGTGGCGATGGCGGCCACGACGGTTGACTTCATCAGCAGTCGACGGTTGATCCTGCCGTCCATTCGACGTCCTCTTCCACAGTGAGGCGAACGTGGGTGGCGGCGGCGTGACCTGCGTTACAGAAATACTGTAAACGTTTGCGCTGCCGCCGTCCACCTGCGTTCAGCTGCGGAAGGCGTTGCGCGTGTAGGTGAGGCTGAAGCTGCCCTTGTTGGCGAAGTACCGGTCGATCAGCAACGCCGGGTCGGTGGCCATGTAGCCGCGGTAGATCGCGCCATCGTTCTGGTCGTCCCAGCCCCACGGCGCGTTGGCGGCGTTGTCCTTGCCGTTGTCACCGCGGAAGGTGCCGAACGACGCGTAGGTCTCGGAGTTGTTGCGGCGGGCCCACATGCCGTTCGTTTCGAGCGTGTTCACCAGGCGGTATCCGACGCTCCGGTCGTTGCCGCCGGACGGCACCTCACCGGTGGCGGCCGGGTGGTAGACGACGCCGTCACCGCCGGGGAAGTTGGCGCCGTCCCACCGGTACAGGCCGTGGCCCTTGGCCTCCTGCCGGGTGGCGGGGCGGCCGTTGACCAGCAGCAACGTGCCGTCGATGGTCTCCGCGCCGTTCTGGAACGGCGACCCGGCGGGCACGTACGAGTAGAAGTCGCTGTGCGCCACCGTGACAGCGGCTTCGAGCTGGCCGAACCCGCTGTCCTTGCGGACGGTCAGCAGCACGCCCTCGAGGTCGTTCTCGTGGGTCCTGGTGCTGAACGGATCGGGCTGGTCGTCCCAGTCACGCGGGTGGAAGAAGCCGTAGACGATGAACCAGTGCGTCGACGTCTCGACCACCGAGTAGTAGGCGGCACCGGTGAGTTTCGCGAGCTGGGTCTGGTTCTCCCAGTTGTTCAGCCCGTTCCAGTCGCCGTCGAAGTCCACAGTGGACAGATAGTCGGCGTCGTAGTCCGAGTCGTCGGTGTCCTGGTGGTGGACCGGCGCCCAGTGGAACGCCAGGTCGTAGTCCGAGACGGCGGCGTGGGCGGGTGTGGTGAGCGCCGTGGTGAAGAGTGCGATGGCCAGCAGGGTGGCGCGGATCGTTTTCACGACGGCGCACGCTAGCTGTAAATGGTGACCGTCAGCCGTGGGTTTGAGCGAAAATCCGTCGACTCGTAGGCAACGCGCGCGAGTGGCATCGAGCCGGCCGCCGCGGTCAGCGTCGTCTCGATCTCGTTGCGCTCGTCCTCGGTGAGGTACGCCCAGAACGAGCTGTGCCAGATCACCGTGTACGTGCCGCGCTCGTCCGGCGGCACGAGGTTCTCGCGCAGCCACCGCCCGGCCGGCGAGCGCTCGACCTTCACCCCGACCTTGGCCGCGAGCTCGATGGCGTCGTCGAGGTCCCACCGCAGCGCGTCGTGCTCCGGCGGGATGAACGAGTGCAGGATCATCGCGTGCTTGGCGTCGCCGGGATCGCGCGGCTGCAGGTCGCACCCGGCCCGTTCGACGATCTCCAGGTTGGGCGGCTGCGGCCCGACGGCGGCCAGGCGCACCGGCGAGTCCTTGTCGCCCCACTCCCAGCCGAGCCCGAACCAGCGGTAGTGGTCCAGGATCAGGTTGAGGCCGGCGCAGGCACCGAGTTCGAGCAGCCGGACCTTGGGCGCCCCGATCATGGTCAGGCCGCGGAGCAGGAACCCGGCCGTCTTCGGCTGGTGCTGCTGCACCGTGCGGTCCAGCGCCGCCAGGATCTCGCCTGGGTTGTCGACGATCGCCCGCCGTGCCGCGAGCCAGGCCAGCAGTGCCGTCGAGTCGGACTCACCCGCCATCGCCGCCGCGTGCGCGCTGGCGAAGCGCTGGCTCAGTTCCGGCGCTTTTCCCGACAGCATCAGCAACCGCACCCCGGCGAGCGCCTGGATGCCGAACAGCGGGCTGTGCACGGCGCTGTGCGAGCAGAGCAGGTCGGCCACCGGCCCGCCGCGGTCGAGTTCGCTCGCGAGTTCCGAGAGGATGCGCGCGGAGACCGGCGCGCTGGTGCGCAACCGCACCGCGAACGTGCGCAGGGTGGAAGCTCCGATACCAGCCGCGGTCACACTTCCTCCCCTCTTCGGCAAGGGACATTACAAGGGCGTGAACGGGTTCCTCCCCATATGAGACCGGGCGTGGCGCCGGAACGCGGTAGGTATCGTGCGGCACGTGAGCGAGTTCCTGGAGCTGTCCGCGGCCGGTCCGGTCGCCACGTTGACGATCAACCGCCCGGCCAAGCGCAACGCGATGAGCTACGAGATGTGGTCGGCCCTGCCAGGGTTGCTCGCCCGTGTTTCCGCTGATGAGAGCGTCAGGGTGCTGGTCATCCGGGGCGGCGAGCACTTCTCCGCCGGTGCCGACATCGCCGAGTTCTCGACGCTGCGGCGAGGCGCCGAGGGTGCCGCTCACTACGGCGAGGCGGTGCACAACGGGGAACGCGCGATCGCCCAGTTCGACAAGCCGACGATTGCCGCGATTTCCGGTTTCTGTGTCGGCGGTGGGTGCGAGATCGCCCTGGCTTGCGACATTCGGGTGGCGTCCTCCGATGCGCGATTCGGCATCACGCCCGCGAAACTCGGCATCGTTTACAACTTCACGTCGACCAAGGCGCTCGTGGACGCGGTCGGGCCGGCGTGGGCGAAGCAGATCCTGTTCTCGGCGGATTTGATCGACGCTTCGACGGCGCTGCGCATCGGGCTCGTGAACGAGGTCGTGGAGTCGTTGGACGCGCGCGTGAAGGAACTGTCCGAACAGATCGCCGCGCGGGCGCAGGTGAGCGTCAGGGGCGCCAAGAAGATCATCAACTCGATCACCGAGGGCGGGCACGAGGACGACTTCGTGCGGGCGCTGTACGCGGAGGCCGCCTCCAGTGCCGACTACCAGGAAGGCGTGTCGGCGTTCCTGGAGAAGCGGCCCCCGCGGTTCTGACGGTTCTGGTTGTACTAGCGGTTCTGGTTGTTCTGGCGGGCTAGTGGAAGGTCACGGTCAGCTTGTTGCAGTCGCGGCAGCTGTACATGACGCGGTTGCCGGGCTCCTGGTCGTGCTTGGACCAGCTGTAGGCCTTCGGGCAGTTCCTGGTGATCGCGTTGCTGTACGGCGTCTTCGCGTCGCGGTTCGGGTTGACGCACAGCATGGGCTTGCCGGTGCCGGGGTGCCTGCGCAGGTTCGCGTCGGGACACGACGGCAGCAGTGCACCGGGGCAACCGGCGGTGCCGCAGAACTGTCCGTTGGGCGGCGGGCCGTTGGTGGGGTTGATCGTGACCGGCACGTTGACGGCGTTGACGTAGCTGACGTTGTACCAGGGTGCGGGCGCGTCACCGGGGTCGAAGTTGAACTCCGCCAGGCTCGCGGGCTGCTCGCCGGTGGTGCAGTGGCCCGGCCGGGCACCGCAGTCGCCGACCAGGCAGTGGAAGGTCGAGCCCGGCTCGCCGGAGCAGTGCTGGCGGGCGAAGAACTTGCCGCGCCAGTGGTTCCTCGGCCCGAGCGGGATGCGGACGACGGCGGACTCTCCCGCCTTGAGCTTGGGCAGCCCGTCGATGTTCTGGGAGCCGTCGTCGTTGACGGCGCTGCCCACCCAGATCGGGCCGCCGGTGGAGTTCACCAGCGTGACCGAGTACGGCGGGGCGGCGGAGGCAGGTGCCGCCAGGAGTGAGCCGGCCAGCGCCAGCAGCAGGACGATCCATTGTGGACGTAAGAGTTTTCTCACGGGGCGCAACGCTAGGGACGGCCGACGGCCGTGCGGAACTTCGGTGCTACCCCAGCATTTGCGCCAGCGCCTGGTGGAACACCTCGCGCTGCTCCGGGTCGAGCGCCGCGAGCATGCCCGCGTCCACCTTCTGGATCGCGGCCAGCAGCACCATCGCCGCGCCGCGTCCCTCGGCGGTCGGGCGCAGCAGCACCTCTCGCCGGTTGGTGTCGCTGCGTTCGCGGTCGCAGTAGCCGAGCGCCACGAGCTGGTCGGCGAGGCGGCTCGCGGCCTGCTTCGTCATTTCCAGCCTCCGCGCGAGGTCGCCGACGGTACCCTCCCGCCGGGCCAGCTCGATCACGAACCAGAAGGCGGTCGGCGGCACCGGGCGGTAGTCCTGCGCCTCCAGCGCGTCCTTCATCGCCTCGCGGTAGCGGCGGAGCACGACCGCCAGGCGTTCCGGAGTGGTTCGAGCACCTCGATCACCCGTGACGACCTCCACGTCCGGCGTACTGGGGAACGACCTGGGCTGCATGCGCCGACGATACCTACAGATGCGGACAGTCTCATAGTGCGACTGTCCTAAGTATTGACAGTCCCGCGTGACCCCTCGTACGGTCCGTGCGTGTTCCGTTACCGCTTTGTTCTGTGTGTGAGCGCTCTCGTGATCGTGGCCGCCTCTGCGGGACCGGCGAACGCGACAGCTCTCACGGCCGTCCGTGCCGAGTTACTCCGGCCGGCGAAGACCGGCTGCCAGAAGCTCGTCGTGGCAGGGCGCAAGCTGCCGCCGCGCTGCCGTCCGTGCCCGAAATCGCTTCTGGGGAAGGCGAAGAAGGCTACGAAGACGGCGAAGAAGTCCAAGGTGAAGAAGTCCAAGAGGTCGAAGACCGGAAAGGGACGACCGCCGAAGCGGTGCGTGCCGGTGCCGGACCTGACGGTCCTGCCCACGGCCGCGGACGGTCCTGCGACCCGCAGGCGCCGAATGCTGACTTGGGGAAACTCAGCATGCGCAAGCAACTTCGCACCAACGCCCGGCAGACCGGCTGTCTCGCCGCGCAGGCGATCCGCCAGACCATGGGCGGCACGCACTTCCCGGAGGCCGCTCGTCTCGCCCACACCGCGCTGGACGCGCCTTCGTGCCGCGCTGACCCGGCCTGTGTCTGGAGAGCCCTGCTCGTCCTGGTGGCCGCGGGCGACCTGATCACGGCCGACGCCAACGCGGAGCGCCTGCTGAACGGCACGAGCCTCGGCACCACCATGCACGCCCACGTCCGCGCCAAGATCGCTCGCCTGTCCGGTGACCTGGCCACCGCACGTGACCTGCTGGCGGACGCACCACCATCGGCGAAGTCGTTGCAACAGCTGTCCGTGGCGCTCCTGATCGAGGTCCTGGTGGACACCGGCGACGTCGACGAGGCCGAGAAGACGTTGCTGGCCAACAAACTCGACGACGCACTGTGGCAGCCCTCCTCCCTGCGCCCCATGCTCCTCGCGGCCTGCGCCGCGGTGCATCGGGCGAAGGACCGTCCGCTGGCCGCGTACGTGGACCACCTGGTGGCGGGCCACGACCTGCTCGCCTCCGGTGTGACCAGCCCGGCGATCCTGCCGTGGCGCGGAAAAGCCGCCCTCGCGGCCCACGCGGCCCATCGCGAGGAGCTCGCCCAGCGACTCGCGGCGGAGGAACTGGCCGCGGCTCGCCGCTGGGGTGAGCCGCGGACGGTCGGCATCGCCCTGTCCACGCTGGGCAGGGTCCGCGGGGACGACGGCACGGCGCTCCTGTCCGACGCGGCCGACCTCATGACCGTGGCCGGTGCCCGGCACGAACTGGCCGCCATCCGCCTCGAGCTGGGGCACCGGTTCGCGGCCCGCGGCGACGACGGCGCGGCCCGCGGTGAGTACGCCGCGGCGCGCACCACCGCGGCGCGCACCGGGAACGCACGCCACCTGCGGCAGGCGTCCGAGGCGCTCGCCCGCCTCTCTCCCGCGGCCGCCCAGGCGCTGACCAGGCAGGAAGACCTGGTCGCGAGCCTGGCCGAAGCGGGGCTGAGCAACCGTTCCATCGCACAACGCCTGTTCCTGACCGTCAGCACCGTCGAGGTTCATCTGTCCAATGTGTACCGAAAGCTCGGTGTCCACGGCCGCAAGGACCTCTCCGGTGCACTGCGCGCGCGATGAACGCACCCTGCGGGCCATCCGGTTGACTCTTCGCGGCACGGACCGCGCCACTGCGATCGCCCTCGCGCGGGAGGTGCTGGGGTCGGCCGTCGGAGAAGGCGACGCCCAGCACTGCCTGCTCGTGCTGGACGCCGCCGGTGAACCCGCCGGGCCGCCCCCTCGCACCGCGGCCCGGCGTGCCTGCGACCTGGTCGACGACGGCCGCCACGACGAAGCCCTGGACCTGCTGCTGGCCTGCGAGGAGTCCGCCAGGTCGCGGTTCGCCAGAGGCCGTCTCAACCAGGCGATGGGCCACCACGACCGCGCGTACTCGGACTTCCTCGCCGCGGGCAGGGCAGCGGAACACCAGGGCGTCACCAACCCGGCCGTGCTGCCGTGGTGTTCCGCCGCCGCGATCAGCGCGCACGACGCGGGGCGACCGGTGATCGCACGGTCCCTGGCCGAAGCGGAACTGGTCGCCGCCCGGCGCTGGGGCGACGCGCGCACGGTGGGCCGCGCCCTGCACGCGGTCGCGCTGACCGGCGATGCGGACCGCGCCGTCGCCCGGTTCACCACGGCGGTCCGGCTGCTGGGCGCCGCGGGTGCTCTCGCCGACCTGCTCGCCGCCCGGCACCACCTGGCGCAAGCCCTTGTCACCAGGGGAAGACACGACGAGGCCGTCGAGGTCTGTGCCGAGTCGCACGCACTGGCCGCTGGAAATCCACTGTGGACTCAGCAGACCGAGGAGCTGGGCGCGCGGGTGGAACGCCTGCGGCGGCTCACTCCGCAGGAGTCCCGCACGGCGGTGCTGGCGTGCGGGATGAGCAACCGGGAGATCGCCGCCGTGCTGGGCGTGACCACCAGGACCGTGGAGCTGCACCTGTCCCAGGTGTACCGCAAGCTGCACGTGAAAGGGCGGCGCGAGCTGAACCGGGTGATCCTCCGGCTCGGCGTCACGCCGCCCTGACACCGCGCGTCAGCCGCGGACGAACTTCCACTTGAGGTTGATGACACCACGATCGGGATCGGCCAGCTTGCGGAACGCGGGCAGGCTCAGGTCGATGTGGTCACGCCCGCACCCCATGCACTTGTCCTTGACCCTGGCCTTCACCTTCTTGCCGTTGAACGTCGCCACCACGAAGACGTTGCGGCACAACGGGTCGTTGTTCGGGTTCGGCGTAGTCCAGTAGACCGGCGACACGGCGACCAGCACCTCGCTGCTCGCGTCGATGGGCGTGCCGCACGCACCGGTACCCCGGTCGTTGTAGTAGGTCGCCTTGCCGTCGACGACCTGGCCGAACGGGATGGCGGCGCTGGCGTCCACCGCGGCCACCAGCGTGATGGCGGTGGCCGCACCGAGGACGGTCAGGAACTTTCGGGTGAATGTCATGTGTCCCAAGCTATTCAGCCGGACACGCCCCGCCCATCTCGGTGCGACCCCAAGATCAGCAGCCGGGATTCCCCTGTTGTGGCACCATCTCAGCCTCCCTGCACGTGTGCGGCCGCCCAGCAGTTCTGCGCGCAGGTCGCCAGCTCCCGCAACGGTCCTGCGAGCTGTCCCGCCCGCGGCGCGTTCGGCCTGTTGTTGTGCTGCAACGGATCGGCCTTCAGGTCGTAGTACTCCTTCTCGCCGTTCGCGTACTCGACGTACAGGTCGTTCCTGGTGCGGACGGCCTTGTACGAGGGCGTGGCCGCGGCGAGGTCGTCGAAGTCCGGATCGGCCTCGCTCGCCTGGGGCTTGCGGTGCTCGACGAGCGCGGCGTTGCGCCAGTTCGGCTGGTTCTGGTTCCTGATCAGCGGCAGCAGGCTCCGCCCGTCGCGATCGGCCGGGTTCGCCCCGGCCATGTCGAGGAACGTGGCGAACAGGTCGACGTTCTGCACGATCTCGTCGCGCACGAAGTCACCGCCGCCCGTCCTGCCGGGCCTCTTGACCAGCAACGGCACGTTCACGTCGTGGTCGTAGGCGGTGCCCTTGCCGCGGATCAGCCGGTGCTGCCCGAGGTGGAACCCGTTGTCCGAGGCGAAGACGATGAACGTGTCGTCGCGTTCCGCCGGCGTCAGCTTGGCGAGCACGCGCCCGACCAGGTCGTCGACCGACTGCACCATGCGGATCCGGTTGCGGAAGTCCTGACGGAGGTCGTCGACGATGCCCGGTCCCAGCGGCTCGCGTCGCACCCAGCCGGGCTTGTCCGCGGTGTCCTCGTCGAAGGAAGGCAGCTCCTGCGCCACGTCGATGCCCTGGCAACCCCGGCCACCGCAGTCGCCCTGGGGGAACTCGCCGCCCGGCCGGTCGCGGTGGGCCGGCGGGAACCGCGGTTCGCTTTCACCCGGCTGGAACGGCACGCGCGAGTGTGGCGAGAACGGTGCCACCTGCAGGAAGAACGGCCGGTTCGGGGCCAGCTCGCGGGACCGCTCGATGAAGTTCTCCGCCGTGCGCGCCAGACGGTCCGTCAGGTAGACGTTGTTGCCGGGCTCCAGCCGTTTCGTGCCGGTCTCACGGACGTAGTCGCTGATGCTGTAGTTGAACTCGTTGTAGCCACCGCCGCCCGCGACGTGCCACTCGTCCCAGCCCTCCGGCACCTTGAAGTTCTCGCCGACGGGGTACTCGTTGATGTACTTGCCCAGGTAACCGGTGCGGTAGTTCTGGCGGTGCAGCGCCGCTCCGTACGTACGGCCCTCGTGGCGTTCGAAGGCCGAGTAGCCGCCGTTGTCGGTGCCCACGTTGGTGAGCACGCCCGTGTTGTGCGGGTGCTCGCCGGTGAACATCGATGCCCTCGACGGGCAGCACAGCGAGTTCGACACGAAGTAGTTGGTGAACCTGGTGCCGTTGTCCGCGAGGGACCTGGTGTTGTCCATGTACTTCAGGAGGTCGGACGACAGGTCGTCGACCAGGACGAAGATGATGTTGGGGCGGGCCGCCTGCGCCTGCAGCGGGGTGGCCGTGGTGACGAGGCCCGACAGGAGCAGGAGGACTAGCGCGAACCTTCTCATGCTCTCGGGACGCTAGCGACGGCGCGGGCGGCCCGGTACTTCGGTCTGCCCCCGAGATTTCCCAGGGGCAGACCGGTTTCTCAGAACACTTCAGCGGCGATCGTGGTGTCCGCGCCGTGGCCGGTGTGCACCACGGTGTCGCCGGGGAGCGTCAGCAGCTTCTCCCGGATCGACTTCTCGATCGTCGGCCGGTCCGAGAACGACCGGCCGGTCGCGCCCGGACCGCCCTGGAACAACGTGTCTCCGGTGAACACCGCACCGAGCGACGGCACGTAGAAGCACACGGCGCCGGGCGAGTGCCCCGGCGTGTGGAGCACCTCGATCCGTTCGCCGGCAACGGTGAGCACCTGGCCGTCTTCCAACGCCTGGTGCGGGATCACGCCGGTGTGCGTCAACGACCAGACGACGTGGTCGTCCTGATGCAGAGCCAACGGCGCACCCGTGGCATGGGCCAGATCCGGTGCGACGCGGACGTGGTCGTCGTGGGCGTGGGTCAGGAGGATCGCCACGACCTTGCGGCCGTCGACGACCTTGAGGATCGCGTCGACGTCGTGCGGCGCGTCGATGACAACGCACTCGTTGCTGTCCCCGATGACCCACACGTTGTTGTCGACGTCGAAGGTCTCGCCGTCCAACGAGAAGGTGCCGGACGTGACGGTGTGGTCAACCCGAAGCGGCATCAGAACACCACGACCGATCGCAGGACCTCGCCGTGGTGCATCTTCTCGAAGGCCGCTTCCACGCCGTCGAGCGGGATCTCCTCGCTGACGAACGCGTCCAGGTCGAACCGGCCCTGCTGGTACAGGTCGACCAGCATCGGGAAGTCGCGCGTGGGCAGGCAGTCGCCGTACCACGAGGACTTCAGCGAGCCGCCGCGCGAGAAGAAGTCGATCAGCGGCATCTCGAGCCGCATGTCCGGCGTCGGCACGCCCACCAGGACCACGGTTCCTGCCAGGTCGCGGGCGTAGAAGGCCTGCTTCCACGTCTCGGGGCGGCCGACGGCGTCGATCACCACGTCCGCGCCGAACGAGTCGGTCAGCCGCTGGATCTCGGTCACCACGTCGTCGACGTCGCGCACGTTGATGGTGTGCGTGGCGCCGAAACCCTTGGCCCACTCCAGCTTCCGCGGGTCGGTGTCCACAGCGATGATCTTCGCGGCACCGGCGATGCGGGCGCCCGCGATGGCGCCGTCGCCGACACCGCCGCAGCCGATCACGGCCACCGAGTCGCCGCGCGAGACGCCGCCGGTGTTGATGGCGGCACCGACGCCGGCCATCACGCCGCAGCCCAGCAGACCGACCGCCGCCGCACGCGCGGACGGGTCGACCTTCGTGCACTGTCCTGAGTGGACCAAGGTCTTCTCGACGAACGCGCCAATACCAAGTGCGGGCGAGAGCTTCGTGCCGTCGACCAGGGTCATCGGCTGCGAGGCGTTGAACGTCGAGAAGCAGTACCAGGGCTTGCCGCGCTTGCACGCACGGCAGGTGCCGCAGACCGCGCGCCAGTTCAGCACGACGAAGTCGCCGGGCTCCAGGTCGGTCACACCGGAACCGACGGACTCCACGACACCCGCGGCCTCGTGGCCCAGCAGGAACGGGAACTCGTCGTTGATGCCGCCCTCGCGGTAGTGCAGGTCGGTGTGGCAGACACCGCACGCCTGGATCTTCACCACGGCCTCGCCGGGACCGGGATCGGGCACCAGCACCGAGGTCAGTTCGACGGGTTGACCTTTGCCCCGGGCGACGATGCCCTTGACCTCTTGCGCCACTGCGACTCCAGTTCTCACTTGATCAGGGTCGTGCCTTCGAACTCGCCGAGTTCCTCCCGGTAGAACTCAATCCCTACACCGTTCGGGTCACGGATGTACAGGCTGTCCTCGACGCCGCGATCGGGGCCCAGGTACTCGACGCCGCCCTCGTCCAGCTTGGACTTGATCTCGTCGAACCGCTCGGGCGAGATGGACAGCGCCAGGTGCTGAACGGCGCCGATCGTCTCCATGAACGCCGGGTGGTCGTGACCGGGGAAGTCGAAGAACCCCAGCAGGTTCTTGTTGCCGAGGTCGAAGAAGAAGTGGCTGGAGCCGCGGTAGTCGCGGTTCTCCACCAGTTCCACCAGCGGGAAGCCCAGGAACTCCTGGTAGAAGCGGATCGTCTCCTCGACGTCCTTGCAGATCAACGCGATGTGGTGCACGCCCCGCGTGGGCGAGCCGCCCCGTTCGTCGAGCGGCTTCACGTACTGTTCGCGCAGCTCGTCGCGCTTGGCCCTGATCGCGTCGAGCTCCGCACCCTCTGGCTGTGGCATGGAGCCAGAATAGTTGAGTGTTCAAGCGTTCGCTGACCTAACCGGCGACGCCCTCGAACTCCACCGCGCGTTCCCCCGGAAGCAGTGTGGCCTGCATGAACGCCACGCTCGTCTCGCTTTCCAGACGCGTGTCGCACTCGAACCCGGCCAGGGCAAGATCACCCGGTTGCCGCGCGTAGACCTTCAGCGACGAGATGTCGTGCAGCCCGAACCCGTCGTCGACACCCCAGTTCGCCAGGTTCGCCGCGCTCATCAGCTCCTCGGCGTCGTCCAGGGAGGGCGCGGAGAAGAAGAGCCGCCCGTGCACGTGGACGCCGCGGGCGCCGCTGGGCGAGATGATCGTGACCGGCTCGCCGGTGCGGCAGGCCAGGAAGTGGAACGCGATCCCGCCACCGCGCGAGCCGACGACCGTGGCCGCCGTCAGACCGCTCCACGTCACCGGCCTGCGGGCGAACGCCTCCGCCTGACCGAGCAGGAACTCGCGGTAGGTGCGCGGGGTGAGGTCCTGGAGGTAGTTCCACATCCGGAAGACGTGGTGATAGCCGAGCTTCCCGGCGAGCTCCAGTGCGGCGCGGAACGCCAGCCGTCCGGCATAGGTGTGTTCGTCGCACGGGGGAATCCGCCCGGCGCAGAACAGGTACTCGCCGTCGTGGGCATAGGTGATCGCCTTGTGCTCACCGGACTCCACACGGCGCGAGCTCGTCCACACTTCCGCGAATCCGCGCCCGGCGTCCTCGGCCATGTGCACGGTCAGTTCCGGGTGCCCGTCCCGCAGCACCGGGTTGAACGAGGTGCCGGCGAACCGCACCACACCCAGCCTGCCGCGGGCCGGGCCTTCCGGCACGACGGACAGCGGCACGAACCTCGACAACAGCTCACGCGCCCGCAAGTGGCGAGTCATCACTGGCCCTTTCGCAGGCGACCGGGCCAGATTAAGTCTCGAAACGATTGGTGTGAACCACTGCGTCTCGTTTCGGGGAACTGGATCGAGTGGTGCTCAATCCTCTTCGTCGCCGGGCCATTCGCCGGTCAGCTTCTGAAAACTCTTGGCGCCACCGCGGTCGATAGCGGCTTTGACCAGGCCGAAGATGGCTCCCTGCAACGCCGCGGCCAGCAGCACCTCGCGCCAGGTGCGGTTCCTCATCGTGGCACTCGGCGCTTCCGAGTCGCCCGCCACGAGTTTCCACACCTGACCGAAGATCGCGGTCGCGAGGAATCCTCCCAGCGCGCCGAACAACATTCCCAGTGGGCGGTACAGGAACTTCATCCATTCCTCCTGGAAATCTTCCAGATGATCAGGACGAGCGTGATGAGCACGGCCGCGATGGCGGCGGGATGCCGGCGCGCCTTCTCGACCTGCGCCGCCACGGGCTCCGGCAGCGAGTCGATGGCCTCGTTGGTGGCCTTGGTCATCGTGCCGATCGCCTCGTTGGTGGCGGTCGCGACCTTGACCTTGGTCTCGTGCGCCTGTTCCTTCACACGGCCGGGCACGTCGACCTTGTGCGCCAACGCTTCCACGGTCTCACCCAGCTCGCGGCGGGTGCGCTCGACGTCGCGCTGCAGTTCTTCCTTGGGGTCGCTCATCGGTGCGCACTCTCCTTGATCGTCGCGATGTCCTGCTGGACGTTGTCCATCGCCTGTCGCGGCATCGGGGGCGTGGCCTGCTTGACCTGACCCTTGCCCACGAGCGCGAAGATGCCCGCGAACAGCAGAAGGGCGGCCGCGACGATCAACGCGGCCGCCCACGGCGGTACTACGAGTGCCAGCAGCAGGATCAGGCCCGCGACGACGCTGAGCCCGCCCCACCACGCGAACACGCCGGCCGCGCCGAACATCCCGGCGCCGACACCGGCGTGCTTGCCCTTGTCCTTCAGCTCCGCGACCGCGAGACGGATCTCATCGCGCGCGAGCCTGCTCACCTGCTCGGACAGCTGGCTGACCAGCTGTGCGGTCGACGTGTCGGTGTTCATGCACGTCAGGTACCCACACCTCGGCTGGGCCAATCAGCGGTTGATCGAGGCGGTCAGCCCTGCTGGGCCTGGGCTTCCGCGACCTTCGCGTGAACCTCTTCCATGTTCACCTCGCGCGCCTGCTGGATCAGGTCGTCCAGCGCCTTGCCCGGCAGCGCGCCCGGCTGTGAGAACAGCACGACGCCTTCCCGCACGATCATCAGCGTCGGGATCGACCGGATGCCGAACGTGGCCGCGAGCTCCTGCTGCGCCTCCGTGTCGACCTTGCCGAACACGATGTCCTCGTTCTTGTCCGACGCGGCCTCGTAGGTGGGCCCGAACGCACGGCACGGACCGCACCACTCGGCCCAGAAGTCGACCAGGACGATGCCGGAGCCGTCGGAATCGCCGACCACCTCGTCGAAGTTCTCCGTGGTCAGCTCGACCGTCGCCATGTTGGTCCTCCTCGTTTGCTGGGGGCATCCGGACCAACGAACCGGATGCCGATGGAATTCCCCAGGTGCCGCCGGTCACGCCTGGCTTCAACTTTTTGTGGACGTCTTCAACTCGACGTTGTACGGTCCCCGCCATGATGCCGCGCCTGCTCGTGACCTCGCTGCTCGTACTGGGGCTCGCCGCCTGCGGGTCCACGCCGGACAATCCGCAGACGTCCACGCCGCCGTCCTCCGACCTGGGTTCGGTCAAGAAGGACGACGCGCTCGCCGCGCTGGTGCCGCCCGCGATCGCGTCGGCCGGCACGCTCAAGGTCGGGTCGAACATCCAGAACCCGCCGAACAACTTCTACGACCAGGACGGCAAGACGCCGCTGGGCTCCGAGGTCGACCTGATCAAGGCGATCTCCGCCAAGCTCGGGCTCAAGGCCGAGCACAGCGACATGGCGTTCAGCTCGCTGATCACCAGCCTGGAGACCGGCCGCGTCGACGTGACGATGGCCGCGATGAACGACACCGCCGAACGTCAGCAGAAGATCGACTTCGTCGACTACTTCACGTCCGGCATCACGATCATGGTGCAGAAGGGCAATCCGCAGGGGGTCAAGAGCGTCGAGGACCTGTGCGGCAAGGGGATCGCGGTCAACCTGGGCAGCTCGCAGGAGCAGTTCGCCAAGGAGCAGAGCCAGAAGTGCGTCGCCGCCGGCAAGCCCGAGGTCACGCTCAGCGTCACCGACAGCGACACCGGGAACCAGAACCAGCTGCGCACCGGCCGTGTCGCCGCGATCCTCAACGACCTGCCGACCGCCGTCTACGTCGCCAAGACCGCCGGTGACGGCCAGTACTTCGAGGTCGTGCCGCTCGCGCCGATCAACGGTGGCCCGTACGGCATCGGCGTGAACAAGCAGAACGCCAAGCTGTCCGAGGCGATCAAGGGTGCGCTGCAGTCGCTGATCGACGACGGCACCTACGACAAGATCCTCACCACCTGGGACATCAAGCAGGGTGCGATCACCAAGGCCGCGATCAATGGCAAGTGATGTCCGCACCAGTGACCTCCAGCAGGGGGAGCTCACCGTCGTGCCGCTGCGCCACCCCTGGCGGTGGTTCAGCGGCGCGATGATCCTGCTGGTCCTCGCGGGTCTCGGCTGGGCGATGGCCGAGGCGCAGATCCAGTGGGAGGACGTGCCGGGGTTCTTCACGCACCCCGTGATGCTCGAAGGCCTGCTCAACACCATCGTGCTCGCCGTGGTGTCCCAGGGCGGCGCGATCGTCCTCGGCGTGGTCATCGCGTTGATGCGGCTCTCGGCCAACCCGGTCGCGCGGTGGTTCGCGGTCGGTTACATCTGGCTGTTCCGCGGGCTGCCGGTGCTGCTGCAGATCCTGATCTGGTTCAACCTGGCGCTGGTGTTCCAGAACATCAGCATCCCGATGCTGTTCTCGGTGCCCACCAACGTGGTGATGACCGCGTTCGTCGCGGCGCTGCTCGGCCTCGGCCTGAACGAGAGCGCCTACATGGCCGAGATCGTCCGCGCGGGTCTGAGCAGCGTCGACCCCGGCCAGACCGAGGCGGCCAAGTCGATCGGCATGACGCCGATGACGACGTTGCGCCGAGTCGTGCTGCCGCAGGCGATGCGCGTGATCATCCCGCCGACCGGCAACAACTTCATCAACATGATCAAGGGCACCTCGATGGCGTCGGTGATCGCCTTCCTGGAGCTCATCCACGCCGCGAACAACATCTCCTCGCGCAACCTGGAGATCATGGAAACCCTGTTCGCCGCCGCGGCCTGGTACCTCGTGATGGTGTCCCTCGCGTCGATCGGGCAGCACTACCTGGAGCGTGCTTATGGCCCTCGTTGAGGCGATTGGGGTCCGCAAGTCGTTCGGCCACACCGAGGTCCTCAAGGGCATCGACATGGAGGTCGAGCGCGGCGAGGTCGTCTGCCTGCTCGGGCCGTCCGGCGCGGGCAAGTCGACGTTCCTGCGCTGCGTGAACCACCTGGAGACCATCGACGCCGGCCGGATCTGGGTCGACGGCGTGCCGGTCGGGTTCCGCGCGGCCGGCGGCAAGCTCTACGAGCTGCGCGAACGCGACGCTGCCCACCAGCGCCGCGACGTCGGGATGGTGTTCCAGCGGTTCAACCTCTTCCCGCACCGCACGGCTCTCGAGAACGTCATGGAGGGCCCGATCCAGGTGCTGGGCCGCGGCCGCGCCGAGGTGCGTGCGGAAGCGTCGGCGCTGCTGGAACGGGTGGGGCTCGCCGAGAAGGCCTCGGCCTACCCCGGTTCGCTGTCCGGAGGCCAGCAGCAACGTGTTGCGATCGCCCGCGCTCTGGCGATGAAGCCCAAGCTGATGCTGTTCGACGAGCCCACGTCCGCGTTGGACCCGGAGCTGGTCGGCGAGGTGCTCGACGTGATGACCTCGCTCGCCCGCGACGGCATGACGATGATCGTGGTCACTCACGAGATCGGCTTCGCCCGCTCGGTCGCCGACCGCGTGGTGTTCCTCGTCGACGGCGCCGTGGTGGAGAGCGGCACACCGTCCGACGTGCTGGACAATCCGCAGCAGCCGCGCACGCAACAGTTCCTCGCAAAGGTGCTCTAAGTTGATCGACGCCTCGTACCTCGCCCAGTTCCGCGAACCGGAGGGGTACCTCGACTTCGCCCGCTTCGGCCCGCCCTCCACCCCGGTGGTGGCGGCCACCTCGCGCCTGATGGAACAGGCCTCGCTGGCCGGTCCCTCCACAGTGGACACCCTGATGCGCGAGGAACAACGGGTGAAGGCCGCCGTCGCGCGCCTTTGCCGCTCGGACACCGACCACGTCGCCCTGGTGCCGAACACGTCCATCGGCCTGTTCCAGGCGGCCTTCGGGCTGTCCGGCACGGTCATGTACTCGGCGTCGGAGTTCCCGTCCAACACCTACCCGTGGGTGCGCGCCGGCCTGCCGTCGATCGTGCTGGACGGCCCGGTGCACCCCGCGGCGGTCGCCGTCGCTTTGACCGAAGAGGTTTCCGCGCTGTCGGTGTCCGCTGTGGACTTCCGCACCGGCTACCGCGCGGACCTGGCGGCGTTGCGCGAGGCCGTGGGCGATCGGCTGCTGATCGTGGACGGCATCCAGGGCTTCGGCGTGGTCGACGAACCGTGGGAGCTCGCCGACGTGCTGGTGGTCGGCGGCCAGAAGTGGTTGCGCGCCGGCTGGAGCACCGGTTTCGTGGTGCTGTCCGACCGCGCTCTGGAACGGCTTTCGCCGGTGCTGTCCGGCTGGACCGGCGCCCTGGACGCGGGCCTGTTCGACAACTCGGTGCACGAGCCCGCGCCGGACGCCGCCTCCTGGAACATCACCAACCTCTCCCCGGTCGTGTCCGGCGCCTTCGCGGAGGCGCTGGAACTCGTTGAGCTGGCCGGGGTTTCCGCTCTGGACACGGCCGTGGGCGAGACCGTCGCGGAACTCGAGGAGATCGTCCTGTCGTGCGGCGGCAAGATCGTCTCCGCCCGCGAACGCCGGGGCGGAATCCTGGCGTTCACCATGCCCGAGGCCGCCTCGGTCGTCGGGGAAGCCTTGAACGGCTTCGGCATCGCCGCCACCGTCCGCCCCGAGCACGTCCGTTTGTCGCCGCACGCCACGACTTCGCGCGGCACCCTGGAACGCGTTCGCGCCGCCCTGAAGTCGCTGTCCAGCTCGGCGGCTTCCCCGGTGCCGGCAGCGTTGTCGGCTCTGGTGCCCACCGTGGACTCGCTCGCCTCGGCCCTGGGCCCGGACACCGAGGTCGTGGTGCACGACCTGTCCCGCCTGCCGAACTCGATCATCGCGATCGCCGGCTCGCTGACCGGCCGCCAGGTGGGCGGGCCGATGACGGACCTGTTGCTGGGCCTCGTCCGGCGTGGCACGACCACCGACATGCCCGGCTATGAGACGTACGCACCGGACGGCCGTGCGATCTGGTCGTCCACCACGTTCGTACGCGACGCCGCCGGGGTCGCCGTGGGTTGCTTGTGCGTCAACAAACTCGCCGCGCACGAGGCTTCCGGGCCCGTCGAGTCGTTTCCACAGGACGTGGACACGCTGCAGCGAGTGTTGGTGGAGAAGGCGATCGCCGATGTCGGCGTGCCCGTCGAGCTGATGAAGAAGGTGCACAAGTCGCAGGTCGTGCGGGTGCTGGACGAGGCGGGGTTCTTCCTCATCCGCGACTCGGTGGATCACCTCGCGGGGGTCCTCGAGGTGACCCGGTACACGATCTACAACTACCTCAACGAGAACCGAGGAACCTGAGCAGGGATTGCCAGGCAGGGGACGAGAACGCGAGGACGCCGCCGCTCGCGTTCTTCGAGTCCCAAGCTCATTGCACTCTCGTGGGTTAGTGAAGGTACTGCGTGAGCCTTGTGCGCGTTTGCTGCTCGTCCAGTGCGACCTTCTCCAGCTGTTTGAAGTGGAGCCTCGCCTTCGCGATCGCGCCGGGATCCTGCACGAACAGGCGCGCGAACTCGTTCTCGCTGTAGGCGACCGGCTTCGACTTCTCGTACTCCCACAGCATGAAGCCGGCGGAGAACACGGCGATCTCCTCGGGCACGAGCCGAATCATGTGGGCTTTGGACAGCAGTCGCTTGTACTGCCCTTGCATCACCTCGTCGTCGCCCATCCGCTGCTGAAGCGCTAGCTCATGGACGTAGAACACGCAACTCGCCCGATCGTGTCGTCGCAGGATCGCCTGTCGGTCAGTCCGGGACTGCACGAGCACGGGAATCCGCTCCTCCGCGACCATTCCTGTCACTCGGTACACACCCTCGGCGTACTCCGCCGTCTGGAAGAGGCCTGGCACCGCGAGCGTGTCGTAGCTGGTGATTCCCTTGGCCGTGGACTCGGCCATCGTGACAGTGCGCAGGTTGCCTGACACCTGCAGCGCGTACTCGTCGAACGCGTGCTGGTAGCGCTGCTTGAAGTTCTCGTAGAAGTCGATGTCCTTGCCGCACATCGACAAGTACTGCACCAGGTCGATCTCGCTGGCGCGTGCCTTCCCGTGCTCGATGGTCGAGACCTTGCTCGGGTCCCAGCCGAGCTTCTTGGCGAGCTCGTGGCCCTTGAGTCCGGTGGAGGTCTCCCGGAGCCTGCGCAGCTCGTCGCCCAGGTCCCTGCTGTACGCGGTCGATGGAGTCATGCGTTGACGCTATGGCTTGTATTCGCTCCATGAATCTGCTCGTTCGGGTGAAAACAATTCCGGGACCGGTTCGCATTCCGGTGGAGTCTCTGAGCTTTCCCGTAACTTTCGTCTTCCCTCACCGTCATCTCGGCTTTACCGTTCAAGGTGTGAGAGCGCTCTCAAAGACGAGATGGCGGGCTGGACTGGCCGCCGTAGCGATTGCCCTGTCGTCATTGGCGACGGTCGAGGCCGCCTATGCGGCCGACGACTACACGCAGAACGTGACCGCGATCGACGCGACTCAAGCCCGGATCAACTTCACGCCGACGACCCCTGCCCTGTACGTCGACGTGCACTACCTGATCTCCGGCCAATCGCAGCAGAACTTCCGGATGACCAACAACGCCGGGACCTGGCAGAAGACCGTCGGGTCGCTGTCGTCCGGCACGGTGATCGACTACTGGTTCACCTACGAGAAGTCCGGGCCGCAGTACGACACGCCGCACTTCAGCTACACCCACAACAGTGCGCCGCAACCGGTCGCGACGCCTACTTTCAGCCCGCCGGGTGGCACGTACGCGACGGCGCAGACCGTGACGATCTCCACCGCCACGTCCGGTGCGACGATCCGCTACACCACTGACGGCTCGACGCCGACGGGGTCCTCGTTGCTGTACACCGGGCCGATCTCGGTGCCCAGCAACAGGACCATCAACGCGATTGGTATCAAGTCGGGTCAGGCGAACTCGTCTGTCGGCAGTGCCTCGTACGTGATCGGCACGCCGGTCGCGACGCCGACCTTCAGTCCACCTGGCGGCGCCTACACCTCCGCGCAGACGGTGACGATCTCCACCACGACGAGTGGCGCGACGATCCGGTACACAGTGGACGGCTCGACGCCGACGGCGTCCTCGCCGCTCTACAGCGGGCCGATTTCCGTGCCCACCAGCCGAACCGTGAGTGCGATCGGCATCAAGTCGGGGCTCGCGAACTCGGCCGTGGCCAGCGCGACCTACACGATCGGCACGTCGCAGGGCTGTGTTCAGCCGGACAACCCGAGTTTCGGGCCGAACACGCGCGTCTTCGACCCGGGCATGTCGGCGGCGAGCATTCAGGCGCAGCTCGACACCGACTTCAACAACCAGAAGGACACGCTGACCGCGCAGATGGCGCCGCGGCGGGTCGCGCACCTGTTCAAGCCGGGTACGTACAACGTGCATGACGACGTCGGCTTCTACACGTCCGTCGCGGGGCTCGGCAAGAACCCCGGTGACGTCGTGATCAACGGCGACATCACCGTGGACGCGTTCAACGAGTCCGACAAGGGCGTTGCGCTGCAGAACTTCTGGCGCTCGGCCGAGAACATGGCCGTGAACCCGAGCAGCGGCACCAACCGCTGGGCCGTCGCGCAGGCGGCGCCGTTCCGGCGCATGGACGTTCGCGGCAACCTGGCGCTCTACCCGGCCAGCTACGGCTTCGCGAGTGGTGGCTACACGGCCGACACCCGCGTGTCCGGTCAGACGGCGTCGATCTCGCAGCAGCAGTGGTACACCCGTGATTCCAACTACGGCAGTTGGAACGGCGGCGTGTGGAACATGGTGTTCTCCGGGACTCCGGGTGCGCCGCCGAACACGTTCCCGAGCCCGCCGGAGACGACGCTCGCGACCACGCCGGTCTCGCGTGACGTGCCCTACCTGTACTTCGAGAACGGCGCCTACCGGGTGTTCCTGCCTTCCCTGCGCACCAACGCTTCCGGTGCGTCGTGGATCAACGGTGGCACGCCGGGCACGTCGCTCGCGATGAACCAGTTCTACGTCGTGAAGGCGGGCGACACCGCCGCCACGATCAACGCGGCACTGGGCCAGGGCTGCAACCTGTTCTTCACGCCCGGCATCTACAACGTCAACCAGACGATCAACATCACGCGGCCGAACACCGTCGTGCTGGGCATCGGCTACGCGACGATCGTGCCGCAGAACGGCGTCACCGCGATGCAGGTCGCGGACGTCGACGGTGTGCGGATCAAGGGCATCCTGTTCGACGCGGGCACGACGCTGTCGAGCTCGCTGCTGACCGTCGGGCCCTCGGGTTCGTCGGCATCGCACGCGGCCAACCCGACGACGTTGCAGGACGTGTTCTTCCGGGTCGGCGGCGCGGTCGCGGGCAAGGCGACCAACAGCCTCGTGGTCAACAGCAACCACACGATCATCGACCACAGCTGGATCTGGCGGGCCGACCACGGCAACGCCGGCACGTGGGGCTGGAACGAGGCGATCGGTGACACGGGCCTGGTGGTGAACGGCAACGACGTGCTGGCCACCGGGTTGTTCGTCGAGCACTACCAGAAGTACCAGGTCATCTGGAACGGCGAGCGCGGACGGACCATCTTCTTCCAGAACGAGATGCCGTACGACGTGCCGAACCAGGCGTCCTGGAACAGGCCGAACGGGCAGGCCGGATACGCGGCCTACAAGGTCGGCGACAACGTCACCACGCACGAGGCGTGGGGGCTCGGCAGCTACTGCTTCTTCAACGTCAATCCGTCCGTGCGGGCGGAGAACGCGTTCGAGGTGCCCAACCGGTCCGGTGTCCGGTTGCACAACCTGCTGACCGTGTCGCTGAACTACCAGGGCACGATCACCCACGTGGTGAACAACGTGGGCGGGGTGACGCCGCCGGGAACCGTGCCGGTGAACGTCGTCAACTACCCGTAGTGCTGAGGTGAGATACGGCCCGTCACCGCGGTGGCGGGCCGTATTCGCGTCCGGTGAGCAAAACGACGGGCCGGGCCGATTTCATTTCCCGGACGCGGCATTGCATGATTCGTGCCATGTCGATCGAGCGGGGCGCCGAGTTCGCCGAGTTCTGGGCTGAACGGCACCTGTGCACGTTGTCCACCGTGCGTCCGGACGGGACGGTGCACGTGGTGCCGGTCGGGGTCACGCTCGACCAGGACGCCGGTGTCGCGCGGATCATCACGCACGGTGCGTCGTGGAAGGTCAAGCACGTGCGCAAGGCCGGGTACGCGGCTGTGTGCCAGGTGGACGGACGGCGTTGGTCCACGGTGGAGGGTCCCGCGGTCGTGCGCGACGACGTGGAATCCGTCGACGACGCCGTGCGCAGGTATGCCGCGCGGTACAAGCAGCCTCGGGTCAACCCGGAGCGCGTGGTGATCGAGATTCAGGTGCAGCGTGTCACCGGAACCGTCTGACGTCACCGTCGTCGGCATCGGGGCCGACGGGTGGGACGGGCTCTCGCCCGCCGCGCGGCACGCCGTTGGCACTGCGAAAGTGCTGATGGGCTCGCAGCGGCAGCTCGATCTGGTGCCGGGGGAGTTCGAGCGGGTCGCGTGGCCGTCGCCGCTGGTGCCGGCGTTGCCCGCGTTGTTCGAGAAGTACCGCGACGTTTGTGTGCTGGCGTCCGGCGATCCGATGTTCCACGGAATTGGCACGACTTTGGTCCGTTTGCTGGGTTCGCGGGTTACCGTGATCCCGCATCCGTCGTCCGTGTCGCTGGCCTGTGCGCGGCTCGGGTGGGCGCTGAACGACGTCGAGGTCGTGTCGCTGGTCGGGCGGTCCGCCGACCTGCTGCGACCTGCCCTGACGCCGGGACGCCGGGTGCTCGTGCTGGGCGGTGATCCGGAGGTCGTGGCCGGGATCGCCGGGCCGGTCACCGTGCTGGAGCAGTTGGGTGGGCCCGCAGAGCGGGTGTACCAGTGGTCCGGGGAGAGCTCGGACCCGTTGTGCGTCATCGCGATCGAGTGCTCTCAGAGCGCGTATTCGCGGGTGCCGGGCTTGCCGGACGACGCGTACGAGACCGATGGGCAGCTGACGAAGCGTGAGGTGCGGGCGATTTCGCTGTCGACACTGGGGCCGTTGCCGGGCCAGCTGTTGTGGGACGTCGGGTCCGGGTCGGGTTCGATCGCGATCGAGTGGTCGCGGACGCATCCGACGTGCCGGGCGATCGCGGTGGAGCAGTCCGCCGAACGGGCCGAGCGGATCGTCCGCAACGCCGCTTCGCTCGGGGTCCCGGGAGTCGAGGTCCACATCGGACGGGCTCCGGAGGCGTTGGAAGGGCTGGAGAAGCCCGACGCGATCTTCATCGGTGGCGGGCTGACCGTGCCGGGCGTGATGCAGACGTGCTGGGACTCCCTGGGCGCCGGCGGGCGGCTCGTCGTGAACGCCGTGACGCTGGAGTCCGAGGCCGTGGTCGCGCAGTGGTACGCGAAGGTCGGCGGTGACCTGGTGCGGATCGCGGTGAACCGGGGTTCGCCGGTCGGCAAGTTCACCGGGTGGCGGCCGCACCTGCCCGTGACGACGTGGAGCGTGACGAAGTGACCGTGCACTTCATCGGGGCCGGGCCAGGGGCGGCCGACCTGATCACGGTGCGGGGGCGTTCGTTGATCGAGTCGTCGCCGGTGTGCCTGTACGCGGGAGCGCTGGTGCCGGTCGAGCTGCTGGACTTCTGCCCTGATGGGGCGCGTCTCGTCGACACGGCTTCGCTGACGTTGGACGAGATCGTTGCCGAGCTGGTGGCGGCTGACGCTGCCGGGCTGGACGTGGCGCGGCTGCACTCCGGGGATCCGGCGGTGTTCAGCGCGATGGCCGAGCAGATGCGCCGGTTGGACGCGCTGGAGATCTCGTACGACGTGACGCCCGGGGTGCCGGCGTTCGCGGCTGCCGCGGCGTCGTTGCAGCGTGAGCTGACCGTGCCCGGAGTGGGGCAGACGGTGATCCTCACGCGCACCTCGCAGCGTGCGACGCCGATGCCTCCTGGCGAGGACCTGGACACGTTGGGGCGTTCGCACGCCACCCTCGTGCTGCACCTTGCCGTGCAACGGATTTCCGAGGTCGTCGCGGAGCTGGTCCCGAACTACGGCCTGGACTGCCCGGTCGCCGTGGTCGCGTACGCCTCGCGGGCCGACGAGATCGTGCTGCGCGGGACGTTGGACGACATCGCTTCGCAGGTCGAGGCCGCCGGGATCAAGCGGACCGCGGTGATCATCGTGGGGAACGTGCTGGGCGCGACCCAGTTCCCCGACAGCCACCTGTACTCGGCCACGCGCGTTCGATGATCCTGATCCTCGGCGGCACGGGGGAGGCGCGCGAGCTGGCTTCCCGCGTGCCCGCGATTTCGTCCCTCGCGGGACGGGTGAGTTCGCCTCGTCTGCCGGTCGGCGAAGTCAGGGTCGGAGGGTTCGGCGGGGTCGACGGGCTCGTGCAGTGGTTGCGGGACAACGACATCCACGCGGTGGTCGACGCCACCCATCCGTTCGCGCGGCAGATCACCGCGAACGCGTTCGAGGCTTGTGAGCGCGTTGGCGTGCCGTTCCTGATCCTGCGACGGCCTGGGTTCACGCCTGTCGATGGCTGGCACTGGGTGGACAGCGTCGCCGAGGCGGCGCGGAACCTGCCGGGCGAGCGGGTGTTCCTGACCACCGGGCGGCAGGACCTCGCGGAGTTCGCTCACTGCCCGCAGTGGTTCCTGGCGCGGATGGTCGAGCCGCCGTCGCCGCCGATGCCCGCCCGGATCGAGGTGCTGCTGTCGCGCGGCCCGTTCACCGTGGACGGCGAGCTGGAGCTGATGCGGTTCCGTGAGATCGACGTGCTGGTGACCAAGGACAGCGGCGGCACGATGACCTCGGCCAAGCTCGAAGCCGCGCGTCAGCTCGGGACACCGGTCGTGATCGTGCGCCGGCCACCGCTCCCACCTGCGGAAACGGTGGCCGACGTCGATGCTGCGGTCAGCTGGTTGGATAGCGCCGGGGTGTGAACACCACGCCGGCGTCGGTCACGATCGTCTGGGACGAGCCGATGATCAGCAGGCAGCGCATGTCGATCGTGTCCGCGTCGAGAGTGCCGAGCGTGAGGACGCGGATCTCCTCTTCCGGGCCGCCGACGTCGCGTCCGACGACCACCGGGGTCTCCGCCTTGCGGTGCTGCAGCAGGAGGTCGCGCATGTCCGCGACCTGGTGCGTGCGGGCCTTGGACGCCGGGTTGTAGATCGCGATGACGAGATCTGCCTTGGCGGTGGCGGTCAGACGTTCGGCGATGACGTCCCACGGCTTGAGGCGGTCGCTCAGCGAGATCACCGCGTAGTCGTGGCCGAGCGGGGCGCCGGCCTTTGCTGCCACGGCGTTCGCGGCGGTGACTCCGGGGATGATTCGCACCGGGACGTCCTGGGTTTCCGCGGCGACTTCCAGGACGGCAGTGGCCATCGCGAAGATGCCGGGGTCGCCGGAGGAGACGACCGCGACCCGCTTGCCCTTCCTGGCCAGGTCCAGGGCGAACGCGGCGCGTTCGGACTCGACCTGGTTGTGGGAGGCGTGCTTGGTCTGGCCGGGGCGGTCCGGGACGCGGTTCAGATAGGTGCTGTAGCCGACGAGCTCGTCCGCCGCTTCCAGTTCCTGGCGGGCTTCGGGGGTGAGCCAGGTCCGCGCGCCGGGGCCGAGGCCGACGACCACGACCTCGCCCTTGGGTTTCGCGGGCTTGGACTGGCTGGGAAGCAGGGCCAGCGAGAAGTACGGGACGTCGTCGGGGTTCACGTCGGCCAGTGGCGACATCTTCTGCCGGCCGGTGGTGGCGCGCTCGACGTACCAGGCGCCGTCGAGCCTGCCCGTGGTTTCGAGTGCTTGGCGGACGTTGCCGAAAGTGCGGCCCAGCTTGAGGATCGCGGCCGAGTCGGTGTCGGCGAGGCGCGTTGCGAGCTCGGCGGGCGGCAGGGTGCCGGGCAGGATCGTGAGGACCTCGTCGCGTTCCACCAGCGGGGTGCCGAGAACGGCTGATGCGCCGCTCACGGACGTCACGCCGGGGACCACTTCCCACTCGTAGCGGTCGGCGAGGCGTTTGTGCATGTGCATGTAGGAGCCGTAGAAGAACGGGTCTCCGGCGGCGAGGACTACGACGTCGCGTCCGGCGTCGAGGTGCGCGGCGAGCTTGGCCGCGGCTTCCTCGTAGAACGCGTCGATCTCGCCCTGGTAGTCGTCGGTGTCCTCGGTCGTCACGGGATAGACGAGCTGTTCCATGATCTGCGGATTTGGATCATCTTGGCTGCGGAAGTACGGCGCCGCAATGGTTTTGGCGACTGACCTACCGTGCCGGGCGCTGTGGAACGCGATGACGTCGGCTTCCTTGATGAGCCGCGCGGCCTTGACCGTCACGAGTTCCGGGTCGCCAGGACCCAGACCGACGCCGTAGAGCTTGCCCGTCATTCTTCTTCGCTCGCAATCGCGTTGATAGCCGCTGCCGTCATGGCGCTGCCGCCGCGCCGGCCGTGCACCACGAGGTGCTCCAGATCCGTTGCGGCCAAAGCCTCCTTGGACTCCTGCGCACCGATGAACCCGACCGGGATGCCCAGGACCGCCGCCGGCCTCGGAGCTCCCCGCTCGATCAGGTCGATCAGGTGGAACAACGCGGTGGGGGCGTTGCCGATCGCGATCACCGCGCCCTCGAAGCGGTCCGCGAGGAGTTCGAGGGCGGCGGCGCTGCGGGTGTTGCCGATGTCCTGCGCTTTGGCCGGCGTGCGCGGATCCTGAAGGTAGCAAAGGACTTCGTTGTCCGCGGGCAGACGACGGCGGGTGACGCCGGACGCGACCATGTTGGCGTCGCAGAGGATCGGGGCACCGTTGCGCAGCGCCGCGCGGGCGGCGCGCACGACGCCGGGGGTGAAGGCGACGTCGTCGGGCAGGTCGGTCATGCCGCACGCGTGGATCATGCGCACGACGACTTTCGCGACGTCTGCCGGGAACCTGGTGAGGTCCGATTCCGCGCGAATGGTGGCGAAGGACTGGCGGTAGATCTCCGCGCCGTCCTTGATGTACTGCGTCACCTGTACTCCTCGTAGCCGTCGCCGGTCGCGACGAACTCGATCACATCACCGGCCGGGCGACCACATCGGCGTGAGCAACCCGACCAGTGCACCGGACGGCTGTGCGGGGTTCCCAGCCAGGCTTTCGCGTCCGCTCGCACGTCGGAGAGCGACTTCGCGCAGCCGGGGCGTCCGGTGCAGGCGCTGACGCCGTGCCAGGGGGAGGCGGGGTCGGTGATCAGGCCGGACGTGTCGGTTCCCGGCGGTACGACCAGGCTGCGCCACGGCGTCAGCCGGATGGGGACGCCGGGGAGTTGGTGTGCGTCCAGCCTGCCCAGTGGGACGCCGGGGGTGGTGGGGGAAGGTGCGACCGGCGTCACGGCAGGGGTGACGCGCGGGGCGTCTGAGGTGCCGAAGTGCTCGGTGATCTTTCGCACACCGTCGTCCACTTCGGACAGGCGCCAGGCGGTCCCCCGGATCTGCTGGAAGAGGCAGGCGGCGGTGAGGACGGCGTCGACGGGGTTGTGAACACGGACACCTGTATCGGTACCGGCGAGAAGGAGGACGAAGCCGTCGGAAGGGCCGTCGCCTGCCCTCGCAGCGCCGTCCACCAGCCCGAAGTCGCCCCCGAGGCCGCTCACCGCGCCACCCACCGTGACCAGGAAACGCCCTGGCAGCGAGGCCAGAGAGGGGTTCTCGCACAGGGCCGCGTCGATCTCGTCGACCAACGCCTGGTTGTCCTCCAGCGGCGCCGCGACGATGTTGCGGATGCGTTCGTGCGTCGAAGAGGGCAGCAGGCCCGCCGCACCCAGTCGCGCACCCAGCTCGACGCCGTCCGCGAGCCCCCTGATCTGGAGGTTCGCCCGCGAGGTCAGTTCCAGCACTCCGTTGCCGAGCTCCGCGGCCGCCAGCCGGACGACGTCCCACTGAGCAGCGGAAAGAGTGCCGCCCGGGATCCGGATGCGCGCCAGCCCGCCGTCGGCTGCCTGGTGCAGCTCGACGGCGCCGGGGCAGGCGTCCGAGCGACTGCGCTCAATCCCACTGGGCATAGGTCGGACTGTAACCCGCCGGTTAGGGTGAGCCCGAACGACGAAGCACAGGAGGAAGCCGGTGTGAATCCGGCGCGGTCCCGCCACTGTGACCAGCGAACACGCTGGGAGTCAGGAACTCCGCTTCCGAGTCACCCGCAACCTGGGGCGAGGACCCCACGAGGGATGGAGCCCTGCGTGATCCTGCTGCTGTCGACCTCTGACACCGACCTGCTGTCGGCGCGTGCCTGTGGCGCCGAGTACCGGCTCGGCAACCCCGCCCGGCTCACCGCCGACGACCTGCCCGCGCTCGTCGACGGGGTCAGCCTCGTCGTCGTGCGCATTCTCGGCGGCCGCCGGATGTGGGAGGAAGGGCTCGACTGGCTGCTGGCCAGCGGGCTGCCGGTGGTGGTGCTCGGTGGTGAGCAGCAGCCGGACGCCGCGCTGATGGAGCTGTCGACCGTGCCCGGCGGTGTCTGTGCCGAGGCGCACCTCTACCTCGCGCACGGCGGGCCCGCGAACCTCGCCGAGCTGCACAAGTTCCTCGAGGACACCATCCTGCTGACCGGCCACGGGTTCGCGACCCCGCAGGCCACGCCCTCGTGGGGTGTCCTGGAGCGGGAGACGACGACCGATGGCCCGACGGTCGCGGTGCTCTACTACCGCGCGCATCACGTGGCCGGGAACACGGCGTTCGTGCACGCGTTGTGCGACGCGATCGAGGCCAAGGGCGGGAGGGCGCTGCCGGTCTACTGCTCGTCGTTGCGCACCGCCGAGCCCGAGCTGCTGGAGACCCTCGGCCAGGCAGACTCGCTGGTCGTGACGGTGCTCGCGGCCGGTGGCACGAACCCGGCGAAGGCATCTGCGGGTGGGGACGACGAGGCGTGGGACGTGGGCGCGCTCGCCGCGCTGGACGTGCCGATCCTGCAAGGGTTGTGTCTCACGTCCAGCCGCGAGTCGTGGGACGAGAACGATGACGGACTGTCCCCTTTGGACACCGCCACCCAGGTCGCGATCCCGGAGTTCGACGGCCGGATCATCACGGTTCCGTTCTCGTTCAAGGAGATCGACTCCGACGGGCTCACCGTCTACGTGGCCGATCCGGAACGGGCGCTGCGCGTCGCCGGCATCGCGGTCCGGCACGCCAGGTTGCGGCACATCCCGGTGGCCGAGCGCAAGATCGCGGTGATGCTGTCGGCGTACCCGACCAAGCACTCCCGCATCGGCAACGCGGTCGGACTCGACACACCGGCCTCCACTGTCCGGCTGCTCAAAGCCATGCAGGAGCACGGGTACGACATCGGTGACGCGTTGCCGGGCGTGCAGGAGCTGGACGGCGACGCGTTGATCCACGCGCTGATCGCCGCCGGTGGCCAGGACGTGGACTGGCTGACGCAGGAGCAGTTCGAGAGCAACCCCGTGCGCATCGCGGCGGCCGACTACCGGGCGTACTACGAGACGCTGCCCGAGGACTTCCGCGAGTCGATGCGGGAGCACTGGGGCGAGGCGCCGGGCACCCTCTTCGTCGACCACTCGAAGTCCAAGGACGGCGAGATCGTGCTGGCCGCGCTGCGGTCGAACAACGTGGTCGTGATCGTGCAGCCGCCGCGCGGGTTCGGCGAGAACCCGATCGCGATCTACCACGACCCGGACCTGCCGCCGTCGCACCACTACCTCGCCGCCTACCGGTGGATCGAGTCGCAGTTCGGCGCGGACGCGGTCGTGCACGTCGGCAAGCACGGCAACCTGGAGTGGTTGCCCGGCAAGACCGTGGGCATGTCGGCGTCCTGCGGCACGGACGCGGCCCTCGGCGACCTGCCGTTGATCTACCCGTTCCTCGTCAACGACCCCGGTGAGGGCACGCAGGCGAAGCGGCGCGCGCACGCCACGCTGGTCGACCACCTGGTGCCGCCGATGGCCCGCGCGGACAGCTACGGCGACATCGCCCGGCTGGAGCAGCTGCTCGACGAGTACGGCAACATCTCCGCGATGGATCCGGCCAAGGTACCGGCGATCCGCGCGCAGATCTGGACGCTGATCAAGGCCGCGAAGCTCGACCACGACCTGGGACTCGACGACCGGCCCCACGACGCGGAGTTCGACGAGTTCATCCTGCACGTCGACGGCTGGCTGTGCGAGGTCAAGGACGTCCAGATTCGCGACGGCCTGCACATCCTGGGTGAGGCGCCCACGGGCTCCGTCCGCGTCAACCTCGTGCTGGCGATGCTGCAGGCGCGGCAGATGTGGGGCGGTCAGGTCGCCGCGCTGCCCGGCCTGCGCGAGGCACTCGGCCTCACCACCACGGGCCGCGAGGACGTCGACGCGGTGGAGGAACAGGCTCGCGTGCTCGTCCAGGCGATGGAGGACGCGGGCTGGGATCGTTGCGCCGCAGCGGATCTGCACGAGTCCGAGGACGTGCGGAAGATCCTGGAGTTCGCGGCGGACGAGGTCGTGCCCCGGCTCGCACGCACCACCGACGAGATGACGAACGTCCTGCACGCGCTGGACGGCGGCTACATCCCGGCAGGCCCGTCCGGTTCCCCGTTGCGCGGCTTGGTGAACGTGCTGCCGACCGGCCGCAACTTCTACTCGGTCGACCCGAAGGCCATCCCGTCGCGCCTGGCGTGGGAGACCGGTCAGGCGATGGCCGACTCGCTGCTGGAGCGCTACCGCTCCGAGAACGACGGCGAATGGCCGCCGTCGGTGGGCCTGTCGGTCTGGGGCACGTCCGCGATGCGCACCGCCGGCGACGACATCGCCGAGGTGTTCGCGCTGCTGGGCGTGCGGCCGGTGTGGGACGACCAGTCCCGCCGCGTCACCGGTCTCGAGGTGATTCCGCTGCAGGAGCTGGACCGGCCGCGCATCGACGTCACGATCAGGATCTCCGGCTTCTTCCGCGACGCGTTCCCGCACGTCGTGTCCATGTTGGACGATGCCGTGCAGCTGGTCGCCGCGCTGGACGAGCCCGCGGAGCACAACTTCGTGCGGGCGCACATGCTCAAGGACCTCGAAGAGCACGGCGACCAGCGCCGGGCCACGTTGCGCGTTTTCGGTTCCAAGCCGGGCGCGTACGGCGCGGGCGTGCTGCCGTTGATCGACAGCCGCAACTGGCGCGACTCGTCGGACATCGCCGAGGTCTACGCGGTGTGGGGCGGGTACGCGTACGGCCGCGGGGTCGACGGCATCGCGGCGCGCGAGGACATGGAGTCGGCGTACCGGCGGATCGCGGTGGCGGCCAAGAACATCGACACCCGCGAGCACGACATCGCCGACTCGGACGACTACTTCCAGTACCACGGCGGCATGGTCACGATGGTGAAGGCGTTGACGGGCAAGGCACCTGCCGCGTACGTCGGTGACAGCACGCGTCCCGAGGCGGTCCGGACCCGCACGCTGACCGAGGAGACCTCGCGGATCTTCCGCGCCCGCGTGGTGAATCCGCGCTGGATCGGTGCGATGCGCAACCACGGGTACAAGGGCGCGTTCGAGCTGCAGGCGACGGTCGAGTACCTGTTCGGCTACGACGCCACCACCGGCGTCGTCGCGGACTGGATGTACGAGAAGCTGACCGAGTCGTACGTGCTCGACCCGGAGACCCGCAAGTTCCTGCAGACCTCGAACCCGTGGGCGTTGCACGGCATCGCCGAACGTCTGCTGGAGGCCGCGGAACGCCAGATGTGGGAGCACCCCGAGCCGTCCACTTTGGACGCGCTGCGGGCCGCCTACCTGGAGACCGAGGGCGACTTGGAAGACGGCGCCTGAGGGCTCTGATCCAGCTTCACGCAGCAGTGTCCTGGTGAGGGATCGAGGCGAGCGCTCACGTCGTTCGCCTTGATCCCGTCCAGCAGTCCGCTGATCAGGCAGAGGTTCATCCCGCACACCAGCTGCGTGTGCCGCTGAGCCAGGCTGTGGAACGGGCAGTTGCCCAGCAAGATCGCGGTCCCGTCGGTCCGCGGCTCGAACCCGAGGTCCTCCAACGCCTCCGCCACGTCGCCAGAGGTCTGCGCCGCCAGGTCCTCGCCCCACTCGTACGCGCGCCGGTTCAGGATCTCGCGCGCCGGCTCACCCGTGCTCTCCGCCTCCAGCAACGCGTCGGTGAGCAGGTGGCTCGCCGCCTCGTACCGCCGGTCGGGCAACGACACCTCGATCTGCTCCCCGGACCGCCGGTAGAGCTTCGCCGGCCGCCCTGCCCCCGGCCCGGTCCGGCCGGACCGGCGCTCGTGGAGCACGTCCAGCAGCCCCATCTCGACCAGCTTGTCGAGGTGGAACGCGGCGGTCGTGCGCGGCAGCCCGATGGCGGCGGACGCCTCGTCCTTGCTGATGGGCGCGGTCTGGCGCACCACGAAGTCGTAGAGCTTGCGCCGGTTCGGCTCGTCGAGGGCCGCGACGGCGGCGACGTGGTCGGCCATCTCTAAAACCTACTCCTGTTGACGAAAATCGGCACGCGGCTCTAACGTTAGCTGAAGTTGTCGTTAGAAGGAGGAGTCATGGCGGTCCTGACACGCACGGATCCGGCGACGCAGGCGTTCGTGTTGCTGCGCACGGTCTTCACGGTGGCGCCGATCCTGTTCGGGCTCGACAAGTTCTTCAACCTGCTCGTCGACTGGCCGGTCTACCTGGCGCCGTGGATCGACTCGGTCGTCCCCGGCAGCCCGCAGACCGCGATGTACGTCGTCGGCGTGATCGAGATCGTGGCCGGGGTCCTGGTGGCGGTGGCACCAAAGTGGGGCGGGCTGGTCGTCGCGGCCTGGCTGCTCGGCATCATCGTCAACCTGCTGACCCTGCCCGGCTACTACGACGTCGCGTTGCGCGACTTCGGCCTGCTGGTCGGCGCACTGGCGTTGTCGAGGCTGGCCAGCCGATGACCGACCCGATCGACCCGATCGACACCGAGGCGGCGCGGCACGCGGTGACCGACCTGCTGAAAGCACTGGGGAAGGACCCGTTCTCGGTGCACCTGGCCGACACCCCGCGCCGCGTCGCCGAGGCTTACGCGGAGCTGCTCACCCCGCGGTCGTTCAACCTCACGACATTTCCCAACGACGAGGGATACGACGAACTCGTGCTGGCGCGAGGAATCCCGGTCCAGTCGTTGTGTGAGCACCACATGCTGCCGTTCCACGGCGTCGCGCACGTCGGGTACCTGCCGGGGGACCGGATCCTGGGCCTGTCGAAACTCGCGCGCGTCGTCGAGATGTTCGCCCGTGACCTGCAGGTGCAGGAACGCCTCACCAAGCAGGTCGCGGACTGGTTGCAGGAAAACCTGCGACCCAAGGGAGTGGGCGTCGTGATCGAGGCCGAGCACATGTGCATGACGCTGCGCGGAGTGCGGGTCAACGGGGCCAGCACCGTCACTTCGGCCCTCCAGGGCGTGCTGCGGAACGATCCAGCGTCACGCCAAGAGTTCTTCACCCTCGTGCACTCGTAGTCTGTGCGGCATGGTGAAAATTCACGCCGGTGCCAAGCTGACACCGTCGTTCCGGGACTTTCTGCCCGTGTGGGTCGCGAGTCGGCCGTGGTACCGGGGAAACGGCGCGCTGTGGCCCATCGGGTTCTTCCGGTTCGAGGACCCGGCGGGGCAGGTCGGTGTGGAGACGCACCTGCTCCAGGACGGCCCGGTGGTGTACCAGGTGCCGCTGACGTACCGGTCCGCCCCGCTCGCCGGGGGAGCGCTCGTCACGACGGCCGAGCACAGCGTGCTGGGTACGCGGTGGATCTACGACGCGGTGACCGACCCGGTGTGGATCGCGGCGATCCTGGACCTGGTCGCCACCGGCGGGGTCTCGGACTCGGCCGCCCGCAGCGGGTACGGCCCGGTCGTCGCCCGCGGCGCGGTGATCCGCCCGGTGCGGCTCACCCCGGAGACCGCGGTGATCGACCTGGACCGGCGGATCGTCCCGGGAACCCCACCGGGTGACGCGGTGGGTGTGGTCAACGGGTCGTGGTACCAGGACGGGGTGGAGAAGAGCGGTCGTCTCGCGGTGATCCGTCAGACGGGCCCGAAGACGTAGGTGCCGGCGGCCTCGGCGTTGTCACCGGCCCAGAACTCGAGCCACAGCTGGGAGAACTCGTCGCGCGACAGCTTGCCGTCGCCGTCGAGGTCCAGCGCGGCGAAGTCGGTGACGCCGTCGTGCCCCAGCCACGCGCTGATCATCGTCCGGTACTCGCCGGACGAGATGTAGTCGTCGTGGTTCTCGTCGACGGCACCGAACATCGCGTCGGCGGTGTCGGTGACCGCTTCCGGCGTCTTCGGGAGCGCGTCCACGATGCTCAGGACGTTGTCGATCGTCACCCTGTCCTTGCCCGCGATCGCCGAGAGGGTCGCCCACCAGCCCATCATCACCCCGGACAGCAGTTCCTCGTCGCCACCGCGCAACGACGCCCAGCGCGCGGTGAGCGCGCGGAAGTCGCTCTCGTCCAGGTAGCCGTCATCGTCGGCGTCCATCGCGCCGAACACCACTGCCACTTTGCGTCGTTGCAGGTCGCTAGCCATGCGCTGGACCATAGGCCGAACGTTGCAACGGAAACCATCGGCCGAACGGGTCCGAACTACCGCGCATCGAGTGCATCCGAGAGACCCAAACGGCCCGATACGCCCAACTTTCGGTATGTCCCGGACAACACGCCCTCGACGGCGTCCGCGGGCATCAGCAACGTGGCAGCGATCTCCTCGTTGGAGCGCCCGCGTGCCGCCAAAGCCGCCACCTGGTGCTCGGTCGGGGTGAGCGCGGTCGGTCCGGTCTGGCGCATTCGCCGTGGCCCGGCGCCGGTCGCCACGAGTTCGGAGTAGGCCCGCGCGGCCATCGCGGAAGAGCCGCACTTCTGCGCCAGATCCAACGCCTCACGCAGGCACGCGCGCGCACCGGACGTATCTGCCTGACGCCGCACCACGACGCCGAGGTCGACCAACGCCCGTGCCAGCTCCAGACGGGCGGGGGAGCCGCGCAGCACCCGCACGGCCTCTTCCAGCAACGTCCGCCCGGCCGCGCCCGCGGTCACCCGGCCCGCCGCGCGCAACGCCATGCCCAACGCCCGTGGCGCGCCCCAGACGCGGGCCAGCGCTACCTCTTCCAACGCGAGTTCGCGCGCCCGTTCGCCGTCGCCGATCGCCGCGCACGCCTGGGCCGCCCCGGAACGCCACGCCAGCGGTGCGGGGTTGCGGTAGGGCCAGCCCTCGCAGTGCCGTCCCGCCGCGAGAAACGCCTCCAGTGCCTCGTGGTCGGCGCCGCGCACGGTCAGCATCCGGCCCTGGGTCGTCAGCAGGCTGGCGTAGGTCCACGTCCTGCGCGCTTCTTCTGTCGCCGCTTCGGTGATCACCGAAGCGGCCTCGTCCGGATGACCCTCCTCGAGCAGGATGTCGGCGAGCAGCGCCGCGTGCCACGTGGAGACCGTGTGCCAGCGCCGGTCCTGCCGCAGCTGGTCGTCGGCCAGCGCCAGGTCGGCGCGGGCGGCCACGAGATCACCCTTGCGGCGCTGGACGTTCGCCCGCATGACGTACGTCAGCGCGCGCACCGCGGGAGGTTGGGTGCGGTCCACGTCGTCGAGCAGCGCCAGTGCGGGGTCCAGTGAGTCGGCCAGGTTGAGGATCATCGCGGACGCCAGCGCCGACATCGTGTCTTCGGCCGACACGAGCAGAACCGCGTCCGCGGCACTGATGTCGCCGACCATCACGTGGTGCAGCACCTCGGCGGGTGTGTCGAGCGGGACCGACGAGGGCACGGCCTCCTGCCACGCCAGCCCGTGCACCGCCAGATGTGCCCGCGCCCGCGGCGAACCGGACAGCACGGTCTTCAGCTCGGCCGGGTTTCCCTCGGCGTGCAAAGCGTAAGACAGCGCCACGGCCGATTCCGGATCGTCCTTGTTGGACTCGAAAGCCTCACGCAACCGTGCGGACGCGCCCGGAAGGTTGCCGACGAGCTCGGCAACGCCCAGCAACCGCAACGCGCGTGACGGGTTCGCCACCGGTTCGCGCAACGCACGCCACAACAACCGCGCGGCACCGGACGTGTCGCCCCGGTTCACCGCCTCCTGCGCGGCCCGGTCGAGCACCTCACCGGCCCACGGCTCCAGCCCGGGCGAGGTCTCCACCAGGTGCTCTGCCACCACCCGGTCCGAGGCGCCGTGTGTGCGCAACGACCGTGCGGCCCGGAGATGCAGAGCAGCCCGCGAAGGCGCTGGCATGTCGTCGAGAACGGCCGGGCCGGCCACCCCGAGCAGCTCGACGGTCCGGACGGCGTCGGCGAGCTCGACCGGCGACAGCCGGGTCAGTTCGGCCAGCACACCGGGATGAGGAGACGGTCCGAGCACGGCCAGCGACTGCGCCGCGGCCACCACGGCGGCCGGACGACGACGCAACCGGGCCGCCATGATCTCGCCGGCCACCTCCGCGCCGCGTTGCGCGACCCGCCACGCGGCCTCGGCGGTCGGCGGCACCCCGTCCTCCGCCAGCGCCTTCACCAGACGCGTCACCGTCAGCGGGTTGCCGCCGGTCGCATCGAGGCACGCGGCGACGAACTCGGGAGCCGGAGCGGGGGAGATCAGCGCGGCGATGGCGTCCGCGGACAGGTTGTCCAGCGCGATCCGGCCGCACGCCGCCATGATCTCGCCGAAAGAAGGGTCGTCGCACCGCTCGCCCGCACCCACGGTCAGCACGACGGCGATGGGCAGGCGCTGGATCCGCAAGGTCAGATAAGCCAGCCACCGCAACGACGCGGCGTCGGCCCAGTGCGCGTCGTCCACCGCGATGAGCAGGCCGGACGTGCCCGCGAGCGCCGCGGCCAGCCGGTACACGCCGTGCAGCACGGCGAAGTCGGCGGCCGGCGCGGTGAGCCGGAGCGCGCCGATCGCCTCGGCGGGCACGAGATCCGGGTCGGTCATGTCGAAGAGCTGAGCCACGATCCCGAACGGCAGGTCGCCCTCCAGCGCACTGCCGCGCGCCCGCACGACGCGCCGGCCGGAGGCCTCCCAGCGCGCGGCGAGGTCGTCCGCTGCCGCGGTCTTCCCGGTACCGGGTGCGCCTTCCACGACGGTGGTCGTGCCGGGAGTCACCTGGTCGCTGATTCCGGCACACCACGCTTTCCGCCGGTTTTCCATGATCTCTCAACAATCCGTGGGTGAATGGATCAGCGGAATTGATGCTAGGAGAAAGAGCGCCACTTGCCCAGGTAAACGTTCCTGCGCTATGGGCGTCTCAACAGGGTGGCTACACGTATGATCCGCCGGGCAACTACTCGAATGGGTAGCGGCAGCCGGGTGACGACCTCTCACGGTCATCCCAACGGCCTAGGGGTGCTGCTTCGGGGCTGGTCGGGATGCGGGTCGTTGTGGTAATGCAGCGCTTGTTCTCCGCCGCCGCGGAGCGAAAGGAAAATGGGTGTCGGGGAATCGGGACAGTGTGTTCCGCGGCCGTGCGGGAGAACAGGAACTCCTCAGCGGTGTGCTGGACGCGGGCACCGGCGTGGTGCTGGTCGACGGTGCGGCGGGAACCGGCAAGACGCGGTTGCTGAGCGAGATCGCCGCCGTCGCCACGCGTCGCGGTTTCGAAGTCGCCACGGCACAGGACGAACTGGAACAGCCCTTTCTGCTGGCGCGCCTGGCCGAACGCGAACCGGACGGCCCCACGCTCGTCGTGCTGGACGATCTCCACCTGGCCGAGCCGGGCACCCTGGCCGCATTGCGCGCACTGCTGCTCAACTCCACCCACGAGAAGGTCGTCTGGCTGCTCGCCCGCCGCCGCGGTGAGGGCGCGGAGCGCCTGTTCGCCGCCGCCGCACAGCGCGGGGCCGTGCGGATCGAACTTAGGCCGCTGACGGACAACGTGGTCGCGGACCTCGTCGCCGATCTCGCCGGAGGAATTCCCGACAACGACCTCCGGGCGTTGGCGGCGACCGCCCAGGGAAATCCAGCGGCATTGATCGGTCTCGTCAACGCCCTTCTCGAAGACGGTCAGGTCGTGGTCACGGCCGAGCACGCGTCGTTGCGCGCCGACCGTTCGCCCCGGCACACCGAGTCGCTGCTGCGCGACCGCGTCGGTTCGCTGAGCGGCCAGGCGAGGCACCTGCTGCAGGTCGCGTCCGTGCTCGGGCCGCGCTTCGAACCCGGTGACGTCGCGGAGATGCTCGCTTCCAGCACGGCGATCCTGTTGCCCGCACTGGACGAGGTCATCGGCGCCGGCGTGGTGACGGCGCTGGACGACCGACTGGCGTTCCGGCACGAGCTGGTCTGGCGGCTGGTCGCCGACTCCGTGCCGCCGCCCGTGCGGCGCGCGCTGCACCGCGAGGCCGGCGAAATGCTGCTGGGGCGCGGGGATTCCGCCGTCAACGCCGCCAAGCACCTTCTGCACGGCGCCCAGCGCGGTGACGTGCGGTCGATCGACGGACTGGTCGCGGCAGCGATCGCCGTGCTGTGGAACGCTCCTGATGCCGCGGCCGAACTCGCGGTGCGGGCACTCGAACTCACCGACCAGGCGTCCGCCTCGCTGGTGCACCGCACGGTCATCGCCGTGCGCGCGCTGATCGCGGCAGGGAAGCTCACTGCCGCGCAGGCACTGGCGCAGGACGCGTTGTCCCGTCAGGTTTCCCCGGAACCCTCCGCCAAGCTGCGGCACTGCGTGGCCACGACGACGTTGCTGGGCGCGCAGCACGGCGAGTCGGTGGAGATCTCCGAGGCGTTGCTGGCGGAACCCGACCTGCCGCCGGAACTCGCGCCGTGGGTGGAGATCACCAGGATGATGGCCCTGCTGGGCCATGATCGGCGCCGTGCGGAGGAACTGGCCGAGACCGTCGTGCGCAACCACACGGGCGCACCGGACGACGTGCTGGCAACGGCTTTGGCGGTGCTGGCGGCGATCGCGCGCGACAGCGGACAGCCTGGCGCGGCACTGGAACTGGCCCGCGAGGCCGCGCAGTCCGTTACGTCCCACGACCTCTGTGCCTATCCGCAACTGCTGCTGGCGACGCTGAACGCCGGGCTGCGGGACTTCGCCGAGGCCGACGGCGTGGTGCGGCGGGCGCGCAGCGGGCCGTCCGCGGTGGTGACCAGGGAACTCATGACCGCGGTCGTGCAGGCGCGGATCCTGTTGCAGGCCGGGCGAATCGAGGAAGCGGCGATCGAGGCGCGCGGTGCGCTGACGGTGGCAGAGGAGACCGGGCACGTGGCGCTGGTCGCGCCCGCGCTGGTCGTGCTGGCGATGGTCGCGATCCACACCGGCGACCTGCCTGCCGCGATCGAGCACGTCGAGCGCTACCGCGACCGCGTCCCGGTCGACGGGATCATCTTCTCGCGCGCCTACTACCAGTGGGCCGACGTGCTGGTCACGTACGTGGCCCACGGCCTGGAAAAGGCGCTCGGTCTGCTGACGGACGAGTATCCGGGGCTAGTGTCGTCCGCGTTGTTCGCGGAGGAACCCCGTGCCGCCGGGTGGTTCGTGCGCCGGGCCGTGGAAGCGGGGGACGAGCGGCTGGCCAAGTCCGTTGTGGACCGTGCTGAACGGCTCGCCGAGGAGCACCCCGGATTCCGTGCGGTGGCGGCGGCCGCGATGCACGCCCGCGGCCTGTTCGACACCGACGCCGCGCTGCTGGAACAGGCTTCACAACAGCACCGTGACCTGTGGGCCCGGGCCAACGCGTCCGAGGACCTCGGCGTGCTGCTGACGACCACGGCCGATCGCGCGGCATCGGTGAAGGCGCTGGAGAACGCTCTCGGGCTGTACCGGGAGATCGGCGCGTCCCGCGACGGCGCCCGCGTGCTGGGGCGGCTGCGCAAACTCGGCAGGCGCCGGCGCGCGGAGCCGGTGCGACCGGCGTCCGGATGGTCCAGTTTGGACGACACCGAACGGGCGATCGCGAACCTGGTGGCGAAGGGTCAGACGAACCGGCAGATCTCCACGCAGCTGTTCATGTCACCGCACACGGTGAACTTCCACCTGCGCAAGATCTTCCGGAAGCTCGGGATCAGTTCTCGCGTCGAGCTGGTGATGAGGTCGAGGGACGACCAATAGGCGTCGCGACCCGCTTCGCCTGCCGGCGCAGCTGCAGGATGCGGGCCGCACCGACGACCGCGACCAGCAGCGCGCCGCCGATCGCGCCGAACAACAGCGCCACCCCGAGCGGAAGGCTGAACTCGCCCCACAGAAAGTGGATCGTCGCGTTGCCGCCGTTCTGCAGGATGAAGACGAGCAGGAAGATCAGCACGACGATCGCGACCAGCACGGCGATCCACGTGCCGCTGATCCGGGTGGGGCGCAGCTTCTTCGGTGCGGCCACGGCCGGGGGCTTGGCCGCGGTCGGAGGCGCGGCCGGGATCGGTTCGGTGATCGGCGTCTTGGGGGTCTCGTCGCTGGAGGTCGCCACAGGGACGATTATCGGCGACCAGGCGTGATTCCGCGCGGTGGCAAAAGGGTTACAACCTGCGCAGGCCGGACAGAACGCGCTCGAGCAGCGCCATGTTCGGCTTGTCGCCGGGTTCGTGCACGGCGACCAGGTTCAGCGTGATCAGGTCGCTCAGGAGCACGCGCGTGACGCCGAGCGGGATCTTCATCAGTGCCGAGATCTCGGCGACCGACCGCGGCTGCAGGCACAGCCGCATCATCGCCGCCTGGTCGTTGTTCGCGCGGTACAGCCGGTCCTCGTCCGTGGAGAGCAGCGTTTCCAGGCGGAGGTCGTGGCGGGCCGTGGTGCGGCCGCCGGTCCGGGCGTAGGGACGGATGAGCGAACTGTCCCGCGAGGGGGTGGGTGGTTCCTGTTCCTGCATCGGCCACTCCGGTGGCGGTTCCGGTGGGCGTTGGCGCAACGGTTGCTGACGGGGCAGTTGTTGCGTCTCCGCGCCGTGGGAGTCTGCTCTTCTGTCGGCGCGCAGTCGTTTACGGGTCGCCGGAGACCCGAAACGGGCCCCCGTGTAACCGATTTCCGTCGCTTCCTCGTCGTGCACGTGCTCAAGCTATAACGAAGACGCCCAAATGTATGTCGATCACGTTGCCTTTTTGTTCCTCAAGTCGAATCTGACCTGGATCGCAGTGCCGGACGACGTCGTTTGGGTGCGCACGAGGTCCGCCAAACGGTTCACCAGCAACAGTCCGCGACCGCCTGGATCGTTTGCGTGAACGGGTGTACGGCCGGCCAGCACATCGGTGATGTGCCCGTTGTCGTTGACTTGGCAAACAATACTTTCGCTTTCCGCCCAGACCCGGACCGTGCTCTCGCCGCCGCCGTGCCGGACGCTGTTCGTCGCGAGCTCGGTGACCGCCAGCGCGAAGTCGTCGACGCGGTCGTGCGCCAGTCCGAACTTCACGGCCTGCTCCCGTGCGAACGTCCGCACGGCGGCCATCGCACCGGCGCCTACCAGCGTGCTTGCCGCGTCCGCCGGGGTTGCCAGCGGCAGTGAGTGAGCGGCGACGACGACCCGTGCGGGGTGGAAGTGGTCGCTGGGACGATGACCGCTCGCGTCGATGACGACCGGGTGGGTCTTCTCGGCGTCGGCCAGGATGTCATGGTTGAGGGCGGAGATGTCGTACGGGCACAGAATGCTGAGGTCACGGCCGCTGAAGGCGTAGTTGACCAGCGCTTCGTGCAGCGCGCACGCCGGGTACTCGACGTCGGTGCGCAGGTCCCACACCGGCTCGCTGATGATCCGGACGGGCCCGCGGTGCCGGTCGGCGAACGCGCGGAGGTCGGGGATGATCCGGCCGGGGTTGCGTCCGGCGTCCGCCATGTCGATGAACGTGACGAGGTGCGCGAACCCGCTCAGCGCCTCTTTGAGCAGCTCCAGGTTCCGGTTCGGCACGGCCACGGCGACCGGTTCGGCGTTCGCGAGGCCCTCCATGACGAACGGGACGGTCCCGTCGATGTAGGACTCCTCATCGGAGTAGAACAACGCCGGATGTGCGAACGTCATGTGCCACCTCTCGTCAACGCCCCAGGATGCGCACCTGGCGCGTTGCTCAAACCATCATTTCTTGACCCTCACACCGTGTCAGCCCCTACACAGGAGCAGTCATGTTCACCATCGGAGACTTCGCCCATCTGGGGCGCGTGTCGGTGCGGATGCTGCGCCATTACGACGCGGTGGGGTTGCTCCCACCGGCCCACGTCGACCCGTCGTCCGGCTACCGCTTCTACACCGCGGTCCAGCTGCAACGACTCAATCGGCTGGTCGCGCTGAAGGACCTCGGTCTCACGCTCGACCAGGTTCGAATCGTGCTCGACGAAAAGCTTTCCGTGGAGCAGCTGCACGGAATGCTTTCGTTGCGTCGCGCTGAGCTGAGGCAGCAGATTCTTGCGGACGAGTCGCGTTTGCGGCGGGTCGAGGCACGTCTCCGCGCCATTGAAAGGGAAGGCGCCATGCCTACTGACGACGTTGTTGTGAAGCCTGTTCCGTCTGCGCGGATCGCCCGGCTGACCGCGACCGCCGCGTCGTACGGGCCCGAGGACATCGGTCCGGTCATCCAACCGCTGTACCCGGAGCTGATGACCCGGCTCGAACGCGCCGGCGTGCCGATCACCGGGTACGGGATCGCCACCTACGAGCCCGCCGACGGTGACGCCGTGGTCGTGCACGCGGGGGTGACCGTGTCCGTCGAGCCGTCGCAGGCCTACGACTTCGAGGTCGTGGACCTCCCGGCGCTGACGTCCGCGGCGACCATCGTGCACCGGGGGCTGATGGACGACGTCGACGCCACCTACCAGGCCGTGGCGGGATGGATCGAGGCGAACGGATACCAGCAGAACGGGTTCGCCCGCGAGGTGTACCTGAACTACGGCGACGGCGACCCCGCGGAGTGGGCCACCGAGCTGCAGCTGGAGATCACCAAGCCGTAAGGGCGATCACGACGGCCAGTCCGAGCAGGCCGACCGGCAGCGAGGCGACCGCGGCGAGCCCGCCCGTGAGGAGCGGGCCGCCCGCGTCGCCGAGCTCCCTGCCCACCTCGGCGCTGCCCATCGTCTGGCCCATCCGTTCGTCCGGAGTGGACCTGGCGAGGGCCGCGAACGCCAGCGGGGTCACGATTCCCGACCCGGCTCCGATGAGGACGGCCGCGACGAGCGCGCCGGCGAGTCCGGGGATCGCCGCCGCGGCCACGAAACCGGTGGCTGCGGTGAGTGTGCCGATCCGGGTGCCGCGGCGGGTGGCGATGCGTCCGGCGTCCAATGCCCTGCCGACGCGAGGTTGGACGAGTGCCGCGGTGATCGCGAGGAGCGACACCGCGGCGCCGGTGACGATCGGGCCGTGCTGGGCGGCTTTGACCGGTAGGAAGCCGACTCCGGTGGCCAGTGCCGCGGTGGACGCGGCCAGTGCCGCGGTGGGCCGGAGGAAGTCGCTGTGGGACAGGCGCTTCACGAGGTCGGCGACGGTTTGCCGTTGGCGGGGCAGGGGTTCCAGGCTCGGTACCGCCACGAACGCCCACCCGGCCACGGCCACCGCGAGCGCCGCCATCGTGAGGAACAGGACGTCGAAGCTGCCGAAGTGGATCAGCAGGCCGCCGAGCAGAGGGCCGGCTGTGTAGCCGATGCCCTTCCACGCGCCGTACCGCCCGAACGCCCTGCCTCGCGCGTCGCTCGGAGTCAGCCGGGCGACCATGGCGCTGGCCGCCGGGGAGAACGCGGCCGCGGCGACACCCTGCCCGAACCGCGCCACGGCGACGTTGTCGATCAGCACGAACGCGCTGCTGGCCACGGCGAAGGCCAGCAGGCCGCCCAGCAGGACCGGGCGCGGGCCGACGCGGTCGGCCAGCGAGCCGAACACGGGCTTGAGCAGGACCTCGGCGCCGTCGTAGATGGCGAGGACCAGCCCCAGCGCCAGCAGGTTCGTCTGCAGGAAGCCGAGACCGGAAGCGACGCTGTGGGCGCCGAACGCGGTGACGAAGCCTGCTGCGCACAGCGGCAGGACGTTCCTCACGCTAGTGGTCGTCCTGGTGGATGCGGCGGTGCAACGACTCCATGCGGTCGTCCAGCTGGGCCGCGATCATCGCCGACGACATCAGCTCGTCCACGAAGTCGGCGGGCGGGCTGTCGTCGTACTTGTAGAACAGCTTGTGCTCCAGCGTGGCCCAGAAGTCCATCGCGATGGTCCGCAGCTGCACCTCGACCTTCACGTGCTCGACCCGGTCCGAGAGGAACACCGGGATCTCCACGATCAGGTGCAGGCTGCGGTACCCGTTCGGCTTCGGGGCGGCGATGTAGTCCTTGGTGCGCAGGATCTTCAGGTCGTGCTGGCGGGCGAGCATGGCCGACACCCGGTACACATCGGACACGAACGGGCAGATGACGCGCACGCCGGCGATGTCGTCCAGGTAGTCGCCGATGCGGTCGACCTCGAGCGGGAAGCCCTTGCGCCGCAGCTTCTCCAGAATGCCCTCAGGCTTCTTCACCCGGTTCGTGATGTGCTCGATCGGGTCGTGCTGGTGGACGTAGTCGAACTCCTCGCTCAGGATCCGGAGCTTCGTCATCAGCTCCTCGATCCCGAACTTGTAGACGAGCAACCGCCGTTCGAGGTCGCGAAGGAGGCTCAGGTCGTCGGCCAGGTCGGTCACGACTCCAGCGTACTGACCACGCGGATGCCCGGTCGTTCGGGGAAAAATCACGGACAGATCCTGGTCAGTTCGACATCAGAACTGCGCGACGGCTTCCGGCGCGTAGCCGTAGAAGCCCGGAAGACCACCCGTGTGGAGGAACACCACCGGCACGTCACTCCTGGGTGCGAGCTCGCGGAACTTGACCGCCGCCTTGCCCGTGTAGACCGGGTCCAGGATCACGCCCTCGGTCTCGGCGAACAGCTTCAGCACGCTCCACATCTCCGGCGTCGGCACGCCGTAGCCCGGCCCGATGGTGTCGTCGGTGACGGTGACGTGCGCGAGCTTCGGTTCCGGCTCACCCAGGAGTGCGGCGGCGTCGGTCGCGAGGGTGCGGAGGTCCTGCTGGGCGTCCTGTGCGGTGTGCGACACGCTCGCGGCGTGCACGGTGCCGGGCCAGCCCAGCAGTTCGGTGCCGAGCGCGATGCCGGCGGCCGTGGCGCCGCTGCCGTCCGGCACGACGATGGTGGCGTTGCCGATGCCGCGCTCGTTGAGCTGGCCGACGAGTTCGACGGCCGCCGCGACGTAGCCCAGCGCGCCCAGGCCGTTCGAGCCGCCGACGGGCAGCGTGACGGCCTTGTCGTGGTTGACCTTCTCGTAGGCCCGCACGGTCTCCTCGGCGTCCGCGCAGATCTGCACGTTGGCGCCGAACATGTGGTCCAGCACGACGTTGCCGGACCGTTCGTACGCGTCGCCGGTCATCGGCACCTTGGCGGTGAGCACGAGCTCGCACCGCAGCCCGAGCTTCGCGCACGCCGCGGCCGTCTGGCGCCCGTGGTTGGTCTGCAGCGCGCCGAACGTGATGATCGTGTCCGCGCCCTGCTCGATCGCCTGCCCGAGCAGGAACTCGAGCTTGCGCAGCTTGTTGCCGCCCGCGCCGAGGCCGTTGACGTCGTCGCGCTTGATCAGCACCGGCGGGCTGCCGAGCGCGGCCGCGAGCCTCGGGGCGTCGTCCAGCGGGGTCGGCCAGCTGCCCAGTGCGACTCGGGGAAACGCGCTCAGGTCCATGGGGCGAGCCTAATTGCTTCGCCGGGGTCCGGTGCCGGGCCGATGCCGTGCAGGACGTGGGCGAGGACCTCGATCCCGCGCACGACCCGCGGGCCTGGGCGGTTGTGGTAGCTGGGCCCGTCCAGCACCCACATCTGCGGGAACCGCTGGTCGGGAAGCTCTTTCAGGGTGCGTTCCGGCGGGAAGCCGCACGGCATCAGCAGCACGACGTCGGGTGCGGCGTCGTGGACCGTCTGCCAGTCGATCGGGGTGGTGTGTTCGCCCTTCTCGGCGATGAGCGGGACACCGCCCGCCTTGGCGATCTGCTCCGGCACCCAGTGCCCGGCCGGCCACACCGGGTCGAGCCACTCGATCGCGGCCACTCGCGGGTGCTCGAGGTCCTTGGTCTGCTGTTCAACGTGGTCGATGCGGTGCCGGAGCGCCGCGATCTTGTCCGTGCTGTCGACGCCGAGCGTGTCGCCGACGGTCTTCAGGCAGTCCAGCACCTCGTCCAAGGTGGAAGGTTCGAGACTGAGCACCTTCGGGCCGATGTCCATCACGCGCACGGTGTCCGTGACCCTGCGGTACGAGATCGCGCAGACGTCACAAAGGTCTTGGGTGAGGATCACGTCCGGCTTGAGGTCGTCGAGCAGTTCCTCGTCCAACCCGTACAACGACGAACCGCGGTGCACGGTCGCGGAGATCTCCCGGCTGCTCACCGCGTTCTGGTCGATCCCGGTGCTCGTGACCACCGGCACGGCGGCGACCTCTGGCGGCCAGTCGCACTCGTGGGTGCGTCCGACGAGGTGCGAGACCAGCCCCAGCTCGGCGACGATGTCCGTCGAGGCGGGCAGCAGCGACACGATCCGCATCAGACTTCCCGGCCGAACTCGGCGTACCGCGTGGTACCGCTCTCAAGGGCGGCGACCGCGAGGGTGAGCCGCCGGTGCAGGGACGGATAGATCTTGGCGCGGGCATCGTCGAGCGTCAGGTAGACCACACCGGACAGTTCGGGGTCGCAAGCGGTGGCACCGTCCACCACACCGCCGTCGAACACGAACTGGTGGCAGTCGCGCCACACGCCGTTGCGCGGCGTCCAGTCCACGACGAGCAACGGTCCCAGGCCGACGTTCAGGCCGAGCTCCTCGCGGATCTCGCGAATCGTCGCCGCCTTCGGGGACTCGTCGTCCTCGGTCATGCCGCCCGGGATGTCCAGCACCGGCTTGTAGATCGGCACCACGAACAGCACGCGTCCGGCGGAATCCCGGATCAGCGCGCCACCGGCACACGTCTTCGTAGGACGCCGGGAAGCCACGCCGGGCTCGTACTCGAGCTCGGCCGGACCCTCGTCCAGAACATCGGCGGCGAATGCGGCGGGGTCTCCCGCGTGGTGAGCGGACACGAGTGGATGATCACACCACAGGGTGAATCCCGCACCTGTTGTGCAGCGGTTAAAGCCTGGTGAGCAGATGTATCGAAGATGACGGAACGCAACCAAACGATCCGGGAGTACGCTTGAGCCTGTAACTCCGTGCGATCAATCGCCGATGTCCAGGCAACATCGGTGGAGGTGACGCCAATGGGGGCAACCGGTGCCGCCAGACGAAGAAGCGACAGCAGATCGGCCCCGTGGTCGGTGGTCGGACTCACTGTCGTATTCGTCGTGGTGGCCCAGGTCCAGTTCGCCATCGCGGTCGCGGAATCGGTCTGGTGGCCGGTCGCGATCGGGGTGCTGCTGCTGGCCGCGGCGGTCGCGTTCGTGAAGACGGCACGCAGGCTGCGTTGGGAAGACAGCGACCCGTACGAGGCACCGCCCGAGGTGGCCCAGCCGCTTCCGGCCGTCGAGTACGAGAGCCACGTCGACGCCGACGGAAGCCTTGCACGCGCGGTCGGCGACGTGGTCCACGCGTCCAGGCGCTGGCGGGCCTGACAGCCTCGTAGAGCGGAGACCGGGTCAGACAGGGCGGCCCGGTCATGTCGCGGTGTCCGCGGCCCTCAGCCGAGAAGGCCCAGCTCGTTCGCCACCGTGCCCGCGCGGTAGACCAGGTCTGGCCGGTGGTGGCTGACGTCCGTGAAGTCCACCGAGGCGAACAGCGCCCGGAGATCTGGTTCGCAGTCCCGGTAGCCGCGCTCGTGCAGACGCAACAACGCGTCCAGCATCGGTATCTCGCAGCTGCCTGCCGCAGGCCCGGACTGCCTGTCGCGGAGCACGTCCAGCAGTTCCTTGTCAGAGCCACCTCTGCCGATCCGGTCGCAGAGCTGCACGACGAACGCACCGCTCTTGCCGAGCGTCGTCTTCGAGAGCTGGCGCAGGGTGTCCACGCTCACCGTGACGTCGCGGCGCAGGCAGTCGAGGACGACGTCGGGGAATCGGCTGGACCACCGCAGGTACTGCCGTGCCCTCTCCTCGGGGTGCATCGGCGACGCGGCCAGCCCGATCAACGCTCTGGCGTAGTCGACGTCGAACCGGCCTTCCGGAAGTGTCTCGAACGCGTACTTGAACTCGTTGACGGCCGGATCGCCGGTGAACCGGGCGTCCAGCGCCGCCTCGCGCAACGAGATCCGCCCGGCGAGACCGTCCAACTCGACCGAGGTCGGCAGCGGCGTGCCGATCGCCACGGTCGCGTGCGGCCGGTCGGTCCACCGCACGTAGATGGACTCGATGAGGGTGCGCCACTCGCTGTCGGTCAGCTGGGACTTCCACAACATCGCCAGCTTCGTCCAGTCGAGCACACCGATGTCGCGCGAATCGCAGACCCTGGCGAGCACGACGTGTAGCAGCACCAGGTTGAGACTGTAGATCGCGTAGCGCGCCGGCGCCGGCCTGCGCACCGGCTGGTAGGCCTCCAGCGATCGCGAACGAGGCGTTTGCGACAGCGCGAAAAGCTGCCGCACCAGCGTCTTCATCTCGTCGCGGTACTTGGCGGCACCGGCCATCTCCATCAGGAACTCGATCACCGGTGTGCTCGACGTGAGCGGGGCGAACGAAAGCAGGGCCCACAGCATGCTGTCGTCGGGCCGGGCACCCGTGATCCGCCGCCCCGTCGACTCCCGCTCGCACAGGTCGTTGAGCACGCACCAGGTGAACCTGGCTACCAGGAACTCGCCGAACGTGGCGTGCAGGAACTCGTACGTGTGGAGGCGGTGGTCATCCCGTGTCGCGGTGGCGCATTGGACGAAGAAGAAGAACCGGCCGACGATCCGGTCTCCTTCACTCAACGGAGTGCGCGTGCCGTCGGTCTGTTCGGACACGCCGGCGCGCAGCAACGCGGTCATGTCCTCGTCGATCGCGTTGCCGCCGACCCACTTGATGCCGCGCTGGAACATCGCGAACGCGACGACGGACAGCTTCTCCAGCTCCACCTCGACCGGGTCCTCGTCGGGCGACACCGCGTCGTTGCCCTTGTCGACCTCCCTGCGAGCGAAGCGGCGCAACAACTTCTCGTACAGGTCGACCTTGCCCAGGCTGTCGTGGTCGCGCTGCAACGCGTTCCCGACGGCGTCGTACAACGCGAGCATCAGCAGCAGGAGTGGTTGCTCGGCGAGGTCGTGATGATCGAGCACCGCGGTGGCGGGCAGCGGAACCAGGCCGTTCGCGGCGAAGTACCCCGCGTTCGACGAATTCCACACGTCGAGCCAGGACGCGACGTTCGAGTCGGTGAACGGCAGGAGCCGCAGCACGTCGGTGCCGAGCGGGATCTGCATGCCACCGGACACGCAGATCCGGCTGGTCACGACGAACGCCACGGGATGCCCGGCGTCCGCGCAGTCGCGCTGGAAGTCCTGGACCCGGTCCAGGAAGTCGGTCTGGCTCACCCCGGTGGCCTGGAGCAACTCGTCAAAACCGTCGAGCAGCACCACGGGCAACGCGTCACCCGCAGCCCGTGCCATCGCCGTGAAGCTCACGTCCTCGAGCAACGCCGTGCTGAGCCCGGCGTCGATCTGCCTGCGCACGTCGGCCTCCGCCGCGGCCGCCCGCAGTTCCACCCGGACCGTGAAGTAGTCGCTGGCGGGCAGTCGCGCGGCCAGGACCTTCGTCAGCAGCGACTTGCCCGATCCCGGATCACCGAGCACCACCAGCGGATGCGTCACCGCCCTCGGCGAGGTGAGGTGGCCGACGAGGTACTGGTAGAGATCCGACCGAGGCGGGAAGTCGTGCCACCACCCGAGCTCCGCCGGGTGAGCGTCCTGGGACATGGGCACGACCTGGTAGTCCGGGTCGATGTACGCGTCGCGGGTGAGCGGGATCTCCAGCCCGGCGGGCACCTGCCCAGGGTCGATGATCGGTCGGTCCAGCACCGCCCGATAGCGGCTGTGCAGCGCCTTTCGCCGCTCGTCGGGTTCGCCGCCGACCTGGGTGCGGGCCAGCGCCTCCTCCAGCCTCGCGAGACCCGCGGACACGCTGGCGTTCTCGTGCGCCTGCAGCCAGTACGCCAGCTCCTGATATTCCACCGCGAGCTTGCGGATCAGCTCCTCGTACCGCAGCAGCGCGCTGCCGTGCAGCGCGGACAACACGCCCTGGGTCCGGCGGCGCTGCTCGTCGGTCAACCGGGCCCAGATCGTCTTGCTCTTCAACAGCTTCAGGAACTCGCGGCAGGCCTGCTCGTACTGGTCCGCGAGTGCCTTGAGATTCTGCGCGTACGGCCGGTTCGCGCTGGGCAGCACGCCGTTGCCGTTGAAGATGCTGCTGAGGCCCACCAGTGCGTGCTGTTCGTCCTTGTCGAGCCCGAGCTCCTTGAGCTTGAACGGCAGGTCCACCTGCTTGAACGCCTCGAACAACGCGACGATCACGATCACGGTGTGCGCGGCGTGCAGCCGTTCGGACTGGCTGTACCGGCTCAGCCCTGACCGCTTCTCCCCGGCTTTGACCAGCAGCTCACGACTCAGCCGCACGAAGTCGGCCTTCGCGTCGAACCAGCCGAGGAGTTCGGAGGCCCCGCTCACCGAGCCGCCGAGCAACGCCAGCCCGACCAGCTTGTCGAGCTTGTCTACGAGCGCGCTCTCCTTCTTGCCCAGCAGCTTGACGGCGTCCGCGTAACTGTAGGTCTTGGCCACCTCCCAGAGTCTTGACACGTGATCATGACGCTGTGCGCGAGTTGCGATGACAGGTCGTTTGGTTCCGTCGAGCGGTTGTGGGCTGATCGGCCCAACGGGCCAGTCGCGGTGAACTTCTCCGTACAGTGCAGCTGAATTCTCCGTATCGCTCCACGGATGTCCGCACCCACCACTCGCAGCTGAAATGTCGAAGTCACATTTCACGAAATGCGAGGGGGATTCAGGTGCGCAGACTCATCGCGCTACTGGGAATCGGGCTGCTGTCTTGGACGACGGTGGGGACGGCGCAGGCCGCGCCGGTGTCCGTGCAGGCGGTCACCACGAAGATCGAGAAGGTCGTCAGCGACATCGACTCCGTCAGCCCGAAGGGCAAGACCGCGAACTGCCCGCCGGGCATGGTCGTGACGGGTGGCGGGTTCTCCACCGCGACCGGGGTCGGCAACGACGGGTCGGTCGTCATGGACGAGCTGATCATCAGGGACAACTTCGTGACCGGCACGGCCTACGAGGACGTCAACGGCACGTCGAAGAACTGGGGCATCACGGTGTTCGCCGTGTGCTCGAACCCGTTGCCCGGCTACGAGATCAAACTCGGCCGCAGCGTGAACACCGGGTCGGAATTCGAGAAGCCGGCGGTCGCCACCTGTTCTCCAGGCAAGGTCGTCATCGGTGGCGGGTTCCAGGTCACCGGCGGTGTGGGTGAGGTGGTGGTCGACGAACTGCTGCCGAGCAACACGCAGGTCTTCACCAAGGCCTTCGAGGGCAAGGCGGGCACGTCGCGGAGCTGGTTCCTCGACGCCTTCGCGGTCTGCGCGTTCCAGTCGGTGGGCTGGGAGATCGTCAACAAGGTCGGCCCGATCCACTCGTCCGGCAAGATCACCACACGGGAGTGCCCGGCGGGCAAGAAGGTGCTCGGCCCGATGTTCGACCTCACCGGTTCGCTCGGGCAGGCGCACATGATGTCCCTGCTCCCGAACGACATCCCGCGCCACGAGGTGTCCATCGCCGCGTTGGAGGACGACGACGGCACGACCAACTCGTGGGGCCTCAACAACTGGCAGATCTGCGCCAGCTGAGTGCACGGAGCCCAGGGGTCTCATGATCCCCGGGCTCCGTTGTCGATCAAGCAAACCGTGTCATGTCAACGAAATCGCTCGCTCTGGGCCGGTGCGGCTGTCACCATCGCCCGCATGGAGCTGGCCCTGCGCAGATGTCCCACGGCGACCGACACCACCGGCAGGCGCTGGCGTGAACCGCAGATCGCCTTCGCGCTCGGCCGGATCCGCACCCGCGGACTGCTGGTCACCGGCGAACCCGGCGTCGGCAGGACGTGGTTCGCGCGGGCCGTCGCCAGGCTGTCCGGCGCCGAGGTCCACTGGGTCGTCGCGACGGAGTCCAGCCGGTCCATCCCGTTCGGCGCACTGGCGGGACTCGCGGACGACCTGCACCCCGTCGCGGTGCTGAACTCCCTGCGCAAGAGGCTCGGGCCGCGCTCGCTGCTGGTCGTGGACGACGCCCACCTGCTCGACGAGGCCTCCGCGACCACCCTGCTCACGCTGGCCGCCGCCGGGACGTCGCGGCTGCTCGTCACGGCTCACCTGGGCGGACCGGTGCCGGACGCCGTGCTCGCGCTGGTCAAGGACGGGTTCCTGGACGAGCTGCCGCTCCAGCCGTTCGGCCGCGCGGACACCGCCGGGGCACTGGCCGAAGGCCTCGGCGCCGAGATCGCGCCCCGCACGGCCGACCTGCTCTGGCGGTGGAGCAGGGGCAACGGACGCCACCTGACCGAACTGGTGCAGCGCGGCCTGACGGACGGCACACTCACCCGGATCGGCGACGTGTGGGTGTGGCGCGGTGACACCGACGTCCCGCCCGTCGCGGCCCAGCCGATCACCGGACTGTCGGCCGCGGGCGTCGAGGCGTTGTGCGCGCTGGTGCTCGCCGAGCCGATCACCTTGGACGCGTTGTGCGCGACCGCCTCGCCGGAGGGGTTCGCCGAGATCGAGGAACGCGGCCTGGTCGGCGGCACGGCGGGGATCGTCCGGCTGGCGCACCCGATGCTGGCCGCGGCCGCCGCGCCGCATCTCACGCCGTTGCGCCGCCGTCGGCTGGTGGACCGGCTGCTGGCCGCTGACTCCGGCAGGCCGCACCTGCTGCTCGACTCGGGCGTCACCGACCCGGCGCGGTTCGTAGCGGCGGCCCGTGAGGTGCTGCTGGACCAGCCGAAGCTGGCCGTCCAACTCGCCGAACGCGCCTTGCCGCTGGACTCCGGCCCGCACGCGGCACTCGTGCTGGCCGACGCGCACGCGGAGAGCGGTTCGCCTGCTTCGGCGTGGGAGGCACATCGCATTGCCTCCCACCGTGTTCGTGACGACGACGACAGGCTCGCCGTGGTGCTCGCCCAGGCGTCGCTGACGATCTGGTGCGACCGCAAACCCGGTGAGGCGGTGGACCTGCTGGAGAAAGCCCCGCTGCCAGAACGGTTTCACGCCGACCTGGAATCGGCGGCCGCGGTGGCACTGCTGTTCTCGGCCCGCCCCGCCGACGCGCTGACCCGTGCCGAGAAGGTCCTCGCGGGCGACCCGCCGCGGACCGCGTGGGGCAGGGCGACCCTCGTCGCCGCGGCGGCCCTGGTGATGGCCGACCGGCCGCGCGAAGCCGGCGAGGCGATGGCCAGGCTGACCGGTGCGACCGACGTGTCGGCGTACTACCAGGGCCTCGCCCGGTCCGTGGTGGGCCTGCTCGGACCGGACGGCGACGCGCCGGACCTGGCCCGGCTGCGCGAGGCCCATCTCGCGCAGAGCAGCGGCAGGGGAGCGTTCCGGTCCGAGGTGACCGCCAACCTCGCCGTGGCCGAGGCGGCGGCCGGTCTGCCGATCACCGAGAAGCCGGACGAGGTGGCGGTGCTGCCCGCGCTGGGCACGTGGGTGGAGGCCGTCGCCGCCGCCGCGCGCAACGAGCCGTCGGCCGGCCTGTACCTGGCCGCCGCCCGCGAGGCCGCCGACGCGGGATCGGTGCGTTGCATGGTCTATTACCTCGCCGCGGCGGCGGAACAGGGTGCGGCCGCCGAAGCCGTGCACGCGCTCGGCGACCGTTGCTTCGAGGCACCGGACACCAGGGCCCGCGCGATCGGGATCTGCGCCCGTGCCTCACGATCCGGCCCCGATCTGCTGGCGGCGGCGCAGGCCCACCGCGCGGCCGGGATGCCTGCGGAGGCGGTGAAGTTCACCGAACTGGCCGAGCGCAAGCACACGTCCGGGCTCACCAAACGCGAGCTGGAGGTCGTGCGGCACGCGGCGGCGGGCATGACCGACCGGCGGATCGCCGAACGGCTCGTGGTCTCGGTGCGCACGGTGGAAAGCCATCTCGCGGCGGCGTACCGGAAGCTCGCGATCAGCTCCCGGCAGGAGCTGGCGGGCCTCTTCGCCTGACAATGGGCGCATGCCGACGTCTGCCGAGTGGCTCGAAGTGCGCGCTCACCTGCTGGAACACCGCCACGCCCTGGCGTTGAAGGCTGTTTCGGAGTACCCGGACGTGCCCAGGGTCGCCGGCATACCCCTCCTCACCGCCCCGCACTGGACGCCTGCCGGGCCGATCCCGCTGGCCGATCTTTCGCTGGAGCTGCGGGGGTCTGGGCAGTTCCCCCGCGTGGGATCCGAGCTCCCAGACGGCTTCGACAGCTACTCCGAGGCGATGGCCGCGCTTGCCGCGCCTTCCGTTTTCCAGAACCGCGAGACCTACCGCCTGCTCGACTTCACCGGCAGGCACCTGACGTTCGGCATCGGCTCGTACTTCGACGGCATCGACGTGGGCGAGGCCTGCGCGCACGAGTACGCGGCCCGTTCGCTCGGCCACGCTTCCGCGCTGCCGCTGCGTGCTTCTGTCGGCGACCCGTGCGACCTCACGCGCCGCCCGGTCAACGTCGCCATCAGCACTCTCACCATCCGCCACTCGCCTGGTGAGCCGACGTTCTTCCTGCACTGGCGCGACCCGAAGCGCGTCGGCCACGCAGGCGGGATGTACCAGGTGCTGCCCGTCGGCGTCTTCCAAGGCGCCCAGGACAGCGACTTCTCGTTGTGGCACTGCATGATCCGCGAATTCGCCGAAGAGCTGCTGGGCGTGCCGGAGATCCACTGCGCCGACTACGAGACCTGGCCGTTCGCCCAGCGGCTGACCTCGGCGGCCCGCGTGTTCTACCTCGGCATGGGCGTGGACCCGCTGACGTTCGCCACCGACATGCTGACCGTCGCGGTGATCGAGGCCTCCGAGTTCGACCAGCTGTTCGGCGATCTGGTGTCGCACAACGACGAGGGCCGCGTGCTCGAGGGACTTCCGTTCACCGCTGCGAACATCGACCGCTTCGTGCACCACGAACCGACTCAGGCGGCCGGCGCGGCGCTGTTGTCGCTGGCATGGCAGCACCGCGAGATGTTGTTGGGCTAGAACGGGTTCGGCAGGTACGCCCACGCCGTCGTCGCCGGGTCGAGCCGCATCAACGTGAGCGGCTTGGCAGGGATCGGGTCGTGCAGCAACGCGTGCCGGTCGGGCGTGTCCGGGACCGCCCTCGCGACCGCCTGCCAGAGTTCCGCTGCCGGTGCGTCGAGGGCGGTGACGAGTCCGGTCAGCGCGGTCGCGAAGAACGTGGCGAACGTCTTGGCGCGCAAGGCTTCTGGGCTCGCGTGCAGTCGTGACGGCAGGTTCGCGCGCGGGCTGACGCGGATGTCGGCCAGGTCGCGGTAGATCAACCGGTTCGGCCTGCCGTTGACGAGGCCGATGACGAGGTTCTGTTCGTGCGCCTCCAACGCCACGCCGCGGGCGAGCAGGGTCATCAACGGTGGCACGGCCAGTTCGGCGAACTCTGCGAGCCACCTGACCGGGTCGCCGAGTGCGCGGATCGGGGGAGGGCCGCCGTCCACCGGGCGCGCGGTCAGCGCGGCCAGCGGCAACAGGGTTTCCTGCGGGTGCGGCACGGGTTTGTCGCGCAGGATCACGCCCAGCGCGCGGTTCGGGTCGCCGTCGGTGAGCACCGCGGCCGACGCGCGGTTGGGCTGCAGTTCGATGCCCTCGACAACGGTGCTGAGGAAGTCGGAGACCGTGGTGGCCGTGGCGATCGAGCCACCGGAGATGTCCCGCACGGCCGAGGTGATCTGCGCGCTCAGCGTCGTTTTGACGTGCCAGGCGCCGGCCGACAGGGTGCGCAGGGCCATCAACGGGCTGGCGTCCAGCGTGCCGATCGTGGGTACGTTCAGCCGGTCGGCCTGCCACGGGTGCAGCGGCAGGAGGATCTGCGCGCCGGCTGACAGTTCGGCGGGCCAGTCGCCGAACACGACGTGGTCCTCGGTCGGGTGCAGCCGCAGCGCGACGACCTGGCGGTGCTCGGGGCCGTACGCCAGGTGGTCGCGGGCGGTGAACCCGGTGCGGTTGCGGCAACACGGGTGCAGCGGATGGCCGTCGACCACGCTCTGCTCGTGCTCCTCCAACGTCCGTTCGAGGAATGGGGTCGTGAGCGGGCTCGTTGTGCGGGAGAGCGCCAGTCCGGCCACGCTGTGGGCGACTTCGGTGATCAAGCTCCCGGAGTCGCGCCAGCCCAGTGCGGTGAGGAGGTGGACCGGATGGGAATACTGGGTTGGGTCGCCGCTGACCTGCGGCAACGGCTCGATCGCGAGGGCTCGGCGCAGGCGCGCGAGGATCGCCGCGCGGGCTCCGGGCAGCGCCGTGAGGAACCTCTCAGCACGCTCGCCGTCCAACGCGGCGAGGAACTCGGTCTCGACCGGCGTTTGCGTCAGAATGATCAGATCCTGACACATCGCCAGAGGGAAGCGGACACCGGTGGAAACGATCACTGATCCCGACGGCATCACCTCGACCGCCCTGCTGAACTGCCTGCGCCGCGAGGTCGGGGAGCAGGGGCCTGAGGGCACGATCCGGCTTCCGCGCACCGACGTGCTGCTGCGGGCGCGGGAAGGTCGTTGGCTGTCGGAGCCCGAGGTGTTCTCCGGGACGTGGCAGCCGGTGTCGTGGCAGGAGCTCGCGGTGCTGATCACCAAGGAGCTCGGCGATCCACCGGTCGGCTTCCTCGACGAGATCGCGGGGTCGCGGTCCGCCATCGCCGCCGTTCTCGCCGCTCGTCCTGCCCCGCCCTCCGACCTCTACCGACGCTCCGAGCAGGCCTTGATCGCCGGCCACCGCTACCACCCGGCGCCGAAGGGCCGCGGGGGCCTGCCCGCGGCGGAGTGGCTGCCGTACGCGCCCGAGGTGCACGCGCGGTTTTCGTTGGTACACCTGGAAGGCGAGTTCGTCGACGACGGCGAGGTGCCGCTGCCCGCCGGGGTGCTGCCCGCGCATCCTTGGCAGCTTTCATTGCTGGGGCGCTCCGGGCCGGTGGCTGATCACGAGGTGTGGCCGACGTCGTCGGTGCGCACGGTCTACGACCCGGCCGCGGATCTGTTCTACAAGTTCAGCCTCGACGTGCAGATCACCAACGACGTGCGCCGGTTGTGGGCCCACGACCTGCGCTGGATCCCACCGCTCGCCCGGCTGCTGAGACCGGTGTTCGCGGACATCGCCTCGGTGTACCCCGGGTCGGCGTTCCTGATCGACCGCGGCTACCGGACTTCGCCGGAATCCTTTGAGGGACTCGCGGTGGTGGTGCGGGACGGTGTTCGCCAGCACACCCTGCCCGGTGTGACCCCGTTGCTGGCGGCCGGAATCAGCGAAGGGTTCGACGGCAACCCGTTGGACGGCTTGGACGCTGACGGTGCGCTGCGGTGGTTCCGGCAGTACGTCTCTGTCGTCGTTCCTCCTGTGCTGCATGCGTTCTTCGCGCACGGCGTGGTGATGGAGTGTCATCTGCAGAACGTGCTGGTCGGTGTGGACTCGTCCGGTCTGCCGGTCCAGGCGATCTACCGCGATCCTGAAGGCATGCGGTTGTTGCCTCGGCACGCCCAACTGTTGTCCGAAGTGGACGGAGAAGGCCGGGGTGTGTCTGAGGCGAAGGGCTGGGAGAGGCTCCAGTACTGCCTCGTCGTGAACCACCTCGTGGAGATCGCCGGCGCGGTGCTGGACCGGCACCCCGAGCTGGACGTGTGGGCGGAGGCGCGCGCCGTTTTCGTTGCGTATGCAAGGGATCACGGATGTGAACAGCTCTTGTCGTTGCTGGAGAGCCCCTTCGTCCCGGCGAAGGCGAACCTGTTGTTGCGCTGGACGCGAGCCGAGGGCGCGGCGAGCCGTTACGTCGATTGTCCAAACCCGTTGTACCGGAACTAGGACCGTTCGTTGACGCCGTGTCAGCGGCGCCAATAGCGTTCAGGGCATGACACGTCTGCTGGCGTTGCTCGTGCTGATCTCGGCGATGTTCGTTGGTGCACCGGCAGCTTCGGCGTACGTGCCACCGGTGACACGCGCGCAGGTGAGTCTCGACGCGGGCTGGCGGTTCCTGCGTGCGGACGCGGCTGGAGCCGAGGCACCGGGATTCAACGACTCCGCGTGGACCTCCGTGAACGTCCCGCACACCTGGAACGCCCAGGACGGGCAGGACGGCGGCTCGAACTACTACCGGGGAATCGGCTGGTACCGCAAGCACTTCACGCCGTCCACGACGTTGTCCGGGCGCCGCCTGTGGTTGCAGTTCGACGGCGTGAACCAGGTCGCGGACGTGTGGGTGAACGGCGTCAAGCTGGGCCAGCACCGCGGCGGCTTCGCCGGGTTCCGCTACGACGCGACCTCGGCTCTGAAACTGGGCCAGGACAACGTGATCGCGGTGAAGGCCGACAACCGCGCGGTGGCGGACGTGGCGCCGTTGTCCGCTGACTTCACGTTCTTCGGCGGCATCTACCGCAACGTCTCGCTGACCGCGCTGGATCAGCTCGGCGTCCGCATGGGCGACTCCGGCGGCCCCGGCGTCTATCTGCGGCAACGGTCTTTGTCCGACGCGTCCGCGAGTGTCGAGGTGACGACCAAGGCGTGGAACAACCGTGCTTCTGCCGCACGGGTAAAGGTTCGCGCGGTCGTGGTGGATCACGCGGGGGTGATCGTCGGTGAGAGCGTGACCGCGACCCGTTCGGTCAACGCTGCCGCCGGTTTCGACACCGTGCAGACGCTCACGATCCCGCGCCCGCACCGGTGGAACGGCAAGGCCGATCCGTACCTCTACCGCGCGAGTGTCGAGATCATCGACGCCGACACCGGCGTGGTGAAGGACGTCGTGACCGAACCGCTCGGCCTGCGCACCACGGCGGTCGACGCCAACACCGGGTTCTCGTTGAACGGCAAGCAGTTGCGCCTCAACGGCGTGAACGCGCACCAGGACCGGCTCAACGCCGGGTGGGCCGTGACGCAGGCCGACCAGCGTCAGGACTTCGACCTGATGGACGAGATGGGCGTCAACGCGTTGCGGACCGCCCACTACCAGCAGGCCGAGCACGTCTACGACCTCGCCGACCAGCGCGGTTACGTGGTGTGGACGGAGATCCCGCTGGTCAACGAGGTGACCGACAGCGCGGCGTTCCGGGCGAACGCCCAGCAGCAGCTGCTGGAGATGATCCGCCAGAACTTCAACCACCCGTCCATCGCGTTCTGGGGCATCGGCAACGAGCAGAAGACCAGCAACACCGCCACGAACAACCTGCTGCGCGACCTGGCCGCGTCCGTGCGCGCCGAGGACTCCGGCCGCCACTCGACCTACGCGTCGCACATCGGCGACCGCGACCCGGTGTCGAGCCACGCCGAACTCGCCGCCTACAACAAGTACTACGGCTGGTACGACAACAGCAGTACCGGCCCCGGCGGCTGGGCCGACCGCCTGCACGCCGCCGACCCGGCCCGCAAGATCTCGCTGAGCGAGTACGGCGCCGGCGGCAGCATCGCCCAGCACGAGGAAAACCCGAAGCCGCCCGTGACGACCTCGCGCTGGCACCCGGAGGAGTACCAGACCCTGGTGCACGAGAACTCGTGGGCGCAGCTGAAGACTCGGTCTTTCCTGTGGGGCACGTTCGTGTGGAACATGTTCGACTTCGCGGTCGACAGCCGTTCAGAAGGCGACACCCTGGGCCGCAACGACAAGGGCCTCGTCACCTACGACCGCGCGGTCCGCAAGGACTCGTTCTACCTGTACAAGGCTCAGTGGACCAACACCCCGTTCGTCCACCTGAACAGCGCCCGCTGGACCCAGCGAACCGCCGCCGCCACCACGGTTCGCGCCTACGCCACCACGGACAACGTGCAGCTGATCCTGAACGGCGTCGCAGTCGGCGCCCCGAAACCGCCGGCCCCGGACCGCATCTACACGTGGCCGATCACCCTGCGGCCGGGCGCCAACACGGTGACGATCACCGGTACGCGAGATGGCCGTGCCTACACCGACACGGCCACCTGGACGCTCGCCACTGCGCCTGCATAGGTCGAAACCACAGGGCGATATCAGCCCCGCGAAGCCTTCGAGGTCGTCAACGGCCGGCGCGCCATCAACGCGCGCCGCCGCAGTGACCTGAGCGATGGCGTCTGCCGCCCGTTCCCGAACCACGGCGAGCAATCGGACGAAGACGGCACTTGGCTCGGGAGAGGAGTCACTCCTCAGCCACCGAGCCAGCACCACCCGAACTTCTCCTCACGTCGTGCGCCTTGAACCGTGCAACGACTCGCAACAGATCCGCCACCGGCCAAGCGAGCTTGAACACCGGCACCGCATTCGCCCGAGACGCGTTTCTTGTCCCAATGCTCACGCGCAACCGCATCGATGACGTCGAGCATGCGAATGGCCTCGGTGGCGACAAACCGTTGATCTTCCGTGACCAGGCGGGGCGCGGGACGGCGGACGCAGGCGCCGGGTCGTCAGTCTCGTCGTCGTGCCCGACGAACCGGCGGAGCGCTAGACCTGGTTGTGCGTGATCCATTCGGCGAGCGAGATCAGCGTGGTCTCGGCGCTCGCGGCCATGTAGTCGCGCAACGCGGCCAAGTCCACGCGGGTGCTGCCCAGCACCGGATCCAGCCGGAGCAGCCGCCACGACTGTTCCGCCACGGTGCCGCGGCCGCGAGCGTGGAACGTCCAGGTCCACTCGACGATGCCGTCGACCACGAAGGCGAAAGCGCTGCCAGGCTCGGCTTTCACCACCTGCGAGCGGGTGGTCCACTCCTTGCCGTTCCTGCGGTTGCGGCCGCTGAACCACGCGCCGACCTCAGGCCCAGCGCCTTCGTCGTAGGCGACGTCTGTCGCGTTAGGACTCCAGCGGCTGATCGCGGATACATCGCTGACGAGCCGGTAGATGTCCGCAGGGGCGGCGTCGATCCACGCACGGCGCGTGAAGGTGAAGTCGGACGCGTCCACTGCCTCGATGTCTTCGGTGGTGGTCATGGCGCCAATTGCACTGTTCTTCCCGTGCGCGCACCACTCCCGGCTCTGCATATCCCTGGCTGGGACAGGTAACGCGGCCGGCTCGAGCCCATACTCGGATCCATGGGCGAATCCGGACGGCTCGGGGCTTTCCTCAAGACGCGGCGCGCGCAGCTTCGTCCCGAGGACGCCGGCGTCCCGGACTACGGCGAGCGGCGGCGGGTACCGGGTCTGCGCCGGGAGGAACTGGCGCGCCTGGCCGGTGTCAGCAGCTCCTACTACACCAGGCTCGAACAGGGGCACTCGTCCGGCGCGTCGCCCGAGGTCCTGGACGCGCTCGCCACCGCTCTGCGGCTGGACGAGGCGGAACGGCAGCACCTGCACGCCCTGGCCAGGCCGGCGAACCAGTCACGCCGAGCGCGCCGCCAGGCTCCCGAACGCGTGTCGGAGGCGACCGGCCAGCTGCTCGACGCGCTGGCGGGCGTTCCCGCGATCGTGCTCGGCCGCCGCAGCGACGTGCTGGCCTGGAACAGGCTGGGGCACGCGTTGTTCGCCGGACACCTGGACTTCCACGCCGTGGCGGCACCTCGGCGTCCGAACATGGCGCAGCTGGTGTTCCTCGACGCGCACACCCGTGAGCTGTACGCGGACTGGCCGGCCAAAGCCAAGGCGGTGGTGGGGAACCTCCGTCTGGTCGCGGGGGAACATCCGGACGACACCACGTTGCACGAACTGGTGGGACAGCTCAGTGCGAACAGCTCGGACTTCGCCTCGATGTGGGCGGACCACCGCGTCAAAGCCTGTGCGACGGCCGTCTACGAGATGAGGCACCCGCTGGTCGGGCGGCTGGTCGTCACGCAGCAGACCCTGACCAGCGGTCCAGGTCCAAGCATCGTGGTCGCGACCGCACCGGCGGGCTCGCCCTCGCACACCACGCTGACCCTGCTCGCCCAAGCCGTCCCGTCGAGCGCCAGCGGCATCACGAGCGGCGGGTTTTCGCCGCCACCCAGCCCTCGACACCGTCCAGAAACCGGTCCACGCCGAAGCTGAGCTCGAACGGCAGCGCGTCGTCCGCTCCCTCGGAGCTGAGGTGATGACCGGCGACCTCGGCCGCGTGGACGGCGGTCAGCGCCGGGTAGTCCTCCGGGTCGATGAGCTCGGTGACGAGGTGGGTGAGGTCGGCGTCCGTGTGCGGGATCCCGTCGGGGCGCTTGTGGGCGCTGGTCATGTTCATGCTGATCTGCGCAGTCCCACGCACGACTGCGGTCAGGTGTAGAGCCGCCCCTCGCGCCTCGCCGCCGACCAGTCCGGCCGCCAGCAGCGGGCGCAGCAGACGGTCCAGCCAGGCGAGCTGGTTGGGGCCGACGGGTGCGTGGTCGAGCGGGACGCGCAGCATCCACGGGCGGCTCTGGAAACCGGCCCACAGCGCGCCGACCCAGCGCCGGACCGCCTGCCGGAAGTCCGTTGCGTCGCCGAGGTCGGGGGGTGCGCCCGCGCCGATGTCGGCGGCCACCTCCAGCAGCAGGTCCTTGCTCGGGACGTGGTTGTAGAGCGACATCGTCGAGTAGCCGAGCTCGGCGGCGATCCGTTGCATGGACAGCGCTTCCAGTCCGTCGGCGTCCGCGATCCGGACGGCGGCCTGCGCGATCAGCTCCACGCTGAGCTGGGACCGGGGGCCACGCCGGCCGCGGCGCTGACCCGCCCACAGCAGCGTGAGGCTGCGCTGCAGGTCCGGGTCCTTGTTGTCGCGAGTCGTCATCCGCCATCCCGTCAGTTCGGTCCGGTGTCATCCTAAAACTATGTACGTCATACGTTTCTATGTATGGTGTACGTAGTTTCCGGCTGGTCCCCATCACGAACGGACTGTCATGACCTCGACCACGAACGCGCCGCCCGCGTCTCCGTCCCTGCGGAAGGTCGCCTGGTGGCGCAGACCCTGGATCGTGCCGCTGATGCTGGTGGTCGCGGCGTTCCTGGCGTTCTCCGTGCCGCCTTACCTGACCTTCGACCCGGCCCACTCCCGGCTGAAACCGCCGGAGGGCAACGACCTCTACTACCCGCTGCTGGTCGCGCACGTGCTCTGCGGCACCGTCGCGATGGCGACCGCCTGTTTCCAGGTCTGGCCGGCGTTCCGCGCGCGGCACCGGGCCGGGCACCGGATCACCGGCCGGATCTACGTCTACGCCGGGGCGCTGCCCGCCGGTCTGCTCGGGCTGTACATCGGCTGGCACACGGTGGCGGGCCCCTCCGTGCTGGTGGCCAACCTGGTGGGATCGGCGCTGTGGCTGATCACCACGATCATCGGACTGCGGATGGCCGTGCTGCGCCGCTACGACGAGCACCGCAGGTGGATGTCGCGCAGCTTCGCGCTCGCCATGTCGATCGCGCTGAGCCGGGTCGTCAACATCCCGGCGATGATCTTGCTCACGCCCCAGGTCGACACCGCCTTCGGTGGCAGCCGCGAACTGATGCGCAACACCGCGACGAGCATCGGCGTCTGGCTCAGCCCGCTGCTCCTGCTGCTGCTCGCGGACTGGATTCTGGACCGCCGCAGGCCGCGCCGGCGACCGTCCTAAAAGGACCGACTGGCCTGTTGAGACGCGATCCGTCAGGAGAGCGCTTTCATGCTACGTTCGATCGAGAGTTAGCCACTCGGAGCGGAGCGGCCCATGCCCGTCCTTTGGGGTGTCTCGTTCGACGCCACCGCCATGTCCGGTGTGGTGGTGGAGTTCATCAAGATCGCCAAGTCCTTTGCTGACCAGGGGTATCGGGTTCACCTCGACCTCGGGTACGACATCAAGGCCGACAAGGGCCGTTTCTTCCAGCCCTACCGGCACGAACGCGTGCCGGACTGGGTCACCCTCGATCGTGTGGACGGCGTCGCGCGCATCGCCGGGTACGACCGGGAATTCGTGGCGGCGACCCTGGAAGCCGTGCGGCACGACCAGGTTCCGGACGCCGAGCGCATCGTCGCGGAACTCGCCGATGCGATCGTGCGGACCTGGGAAGACCGCGGCGTCACGCTCGTGATGGTCGAGAACGGCACGTTGCCCGAGAACGTGACCTACACGAAAGCCTTGTACCGGGCGATTGCGATGTACGGCGCGACTCACGATCTCGGGCGGTATGTGCTGTGGCGCGACCACGACCTGATGTGGCAGAGCGAACCGGCCAAGTACGGCAGCTTCCCTTACCCGTCAACGCCTCCGATGGTGAACTCGCCGCACATCCACTACTTCGCGCTGCACGAGGAAGCGAAACGGCGCACGCTGGAGTGGATGCCGCACCTGCGCAACCTCGACGTCCTCCCGAACACCTTCACCGCGCCCAGCCGTCCAGGGCGGCCGGACTTTCGCGAGCACTACGGCGTTCCGCGCCACGCGAAGCTGATCGCCAGGTTCACCAGGATCATCCCGCAGAAGCGCATCGATCGCGATTTACACCTGGTCGCACGGCTTCCGGGCACCTGGCTGTTCGTCGCCGGTGACACCGAGGAGAACCCGGAGGAAACCAGAAAGCTCCGCCTGCTCGCGGAAGAGCTTGAGGTTCCTGTCGTCTTCGGTGGAGTGCTCGAACCGTGCGAGTCGACCGGGAACGGGTTCTCGGTGCGTGACCTGCTCGCGCACGCCGACGTCGTGTCGTTCCTGACGTCGTACGACTACGAGAGTTACGGCAACCCGATCGGTGAGGCGATCGCGGCGGGCGTGCCGTACATCGCGAGCAGCTATGCCTTGTACGACAAGGTGTACGCGGGCTTCAAGGCTCCGGTGCTGGACATCGTGGCACACGACCTGCCGACGCCGGAGTTCGCCCGGCAGGTTCAGGATCTCATGACGAACGCGGAAAGGCGGGCGGAAGTGGTGGCGCACAACCAACAGCTCGGCACGCACCACCGTGCGGCCGCGAACGCGCTGGTGAGCAACCTGTTCCCGCCCGCGATGGGCGAGCACGTGCGGCTCAGCGTGGTGTTGCCGGTGTACAACGAGGCCGCGAACATCCACGAAGTGCTGCAGTCCCTGCACGACCAGGACGAGATCGATCCGGACACGTACGAGATCGTCCTGGTGGACAACAACTCCACCGACGACACGGTCGCGATCGCCCGCGCGTTCGCCGAACGCTCGAAGGTCGCTCTGCACGTGATCGGCGAGCCCGAGCAGGGTGTCGCGCCCGCACGTCGGACGGGCATGGAGTTCGCTGTGCACCGCAGCCGTGCCAGAAGGGATCCCGGCGAGCGCTTCTACCTGGTGTCCGCCGACGCGGACTGCCGCGTCGACCGCCGGTGGCTCGTCGAACTCTTCGTGGCGATGGAGAAGGACAAGGCCGCGATCGGCGTGTGCGACTACTACTACAACGCCGAACATTTCGTTGGCAGGCCACGACTCTGGGACGCGATCCAGCGCACTCTGCGGTGCCGCGCGGTGACGTTCTCGTTGTTCGGCGGCTTTCCGGACGGCAAGGGCTTCGCGGTCGAGCGCGAGGCCTACGAGAGCGTCGGCGGCATCGAGATCTTCTACCAGCTGCAGCACGGACGCTTCGTCAACCACCTCTCCGACGACTGGGACTTCGGCATCAAGGTCCGGGGTTCCGGTCACGACATCACCTACGCACCGCGGTCGAAGGTCGAGATCAACCCGAGGCGCGTCAACCACGCCCTCGACGAGGTGATCGCCGGCCGCGCGTACGGCAACGACGGCATCATCGTCATGCGCGACATCAGGCCGGAGGCGCCGGAGCGGGCTGTCGACCTCACCGAGGCGGAAGCGTTGCAGGCCTGGGAGTTCTCCATCAAGGACTTCACCCCGAAGAACACCATCCTGCCCGTCCTGCTCACACCGTCCTTTCTGGACGAGGACGCCGTGGTGGCGTTCTTCGGCGAGGACCTCGCGAACCGGCTCGGCACGCGCATCGCGGAGATCAAGGACGAGATGAGCGTCGTGGACTTCCTCCCGATCCACTCCTACAAGACGCCGTCCTACCGGCTGTACTTCGAGTTCAGAGACGAGATCTTCGCGCGGCTGCGCGCCACCGCCGGCGAGGACATCGGGTTCCCGCCGCCCCTGCCGGAGTGCTTCGACGACGTGCCGGAGGGCAGGTTCGCCGAGTTCGTGAAGTACTACTGCGAGGACCGCGAGTCCGGGGAGGCCCACAACTACTTCGGCAATGGAGGGGTGTTCTGATGGACCGTGTTCTCGCGAACCGGGAGCCCAAGGTGTGGGCCGCCCTGCAGGACCCCGCCAACGCGCACCTGCTCGAGTACGTCACCGAAGACCCGTTCGGCGCGCATGTGTTCCCCGGCAACGTTCCCGGCTACCGCGTGGACGACTTCCTCGACGACCTGAGCGACCAGCTCGCCGGCACCGCCCCGATCCACCTGTGGTCGTACATCCCCACCTGCGCCTACAAGTGCCGCTTCTGCCAGTACCCGGTCGTGCTGGTCAAGGGCGGCCAGGCCGAGGAGAAGCTGACCCGGTGGGTCGACTGGAACATCAGGGAGGCCGAACTCTGGCTGCGACGCGTGCCGGAGCTGGCCGGCGCTCCCGTCGGTGAGTTCAACGTCTTCGGCGGCACACCGTCGTTGTTGCCGGAGAAGGAGATCCGGCGACTGCTCGGCTTCTACCAGGACAACTTCGGGTTCACCGAGGACACGACGATCCGCTTCGAGGGCGACCCGAGCACGTTCACCCCGGCCAAGCTCGAGGCACTCCGGGACCTGGGCTGCACCAAGCTGTCCAGCGGCGTGCAGTCGTTCGACGACGACGTGCTGAGGGAGTGCGGCCGCGAGCACACGGCGCAGATGTGCGTCGACTTCGTGCGCAACGCTCAGGCGGCCGGCTTCGAGTGGGTCAGCATCGACCTGATGTACGGCCTGCTGGACCAGACCGTCGACAGCGTCAAACGCGACCTCGACATCGTGCTGGACAACGAGATCACCGCCCTCGTGTGCACCAAGCTGCACCTGAAGTCCTACGCCGAGACCAGAACAGGCGTGGCGGGGGAGCAACCCGCGCCGTGGCAGCTCCCGGCATACCGCGAGAAGCTCGTCCAGAACGGCCACTTCTGGCCGACCCTGCAGGAGCAGTACCAGATGCGCGAGGTGCTGACCGACGGCCTGCGCGCCGCCGGCTACACCGAACACCCGACGATGTACTTCGCCCGCGACGGCCTCGGTCCGGAGAAGTGGAAGTCCATCATGGTGGACCAGGACAAGCAGGAGGCCGAGGTCGCGATCGGCCTCGGCGGCAGTTCCAGCTGCCGCAGCTCCGAGGCGATCACCGACGTGAACTGGAAGAACTACGCGGCCGCCGTCGACGAGGGCAGGGTGCCGCTGGGCTCCGCCACCGGCTTCGACGCGGGCGCGCAGGAAGCGAGGGCGGTGAAGATGGCCCTGTCGACGTTGCAGCCGGTCCGCGAGGACCTGCACCGCGCGACCTACGGCAGGTCCCTGCACGAGAGGCCGTGGAGGGAGAAGTTCGCGTCGTTGGCCGAACGCGGCCTCATGACGGTCGACGCGGACGGCGTCACGCTGACCGGCGACGGCGAGGTGCTGGTGGAGGCCATCATCAACACCGAGCTGTGAAGGCCGACCGGCCTCCACGGCGAACGATCACCTGACCAGGCCCGTTCGTGCTGCGAGCCACGGCAGGGAGTCGAAGAGACCTGGCCGCCACACGTTCCAGTCGTGCCCTCCCGGCAGTTCCTTCCACAGCACGTCCATTCCGGCCCTGCGACAGGCCTCGAACACTTCGGCGCCCGCCTGGCGGTAGAGCGCGTCGCCCTGGGCCGCGACGACCACACCCGCGGTCGCCGGGAACCGTTCGCGGGCAAGCACGTCCATCGGGTTGACGCGCACGAACGCCGCTTCGTCGCCGCCGAACGCGGCCTTGACCGTCTCGGCACGCGTGCTCAGCGTCGGTTCGCGCTGCCCGGTGATGTCGATGAAGTTCCCGTACACGTCCGGCGCGCGCACGGCGAGTTGCAGAGCGCACGTGCCACCTTGAGAGAAACCCGCGATGGTCCAAGCCTCGCGGCGCTCGTCGACCGTCAGCCGCTGCTTGATCCACGCGGGCACGTCACGGGCCAGATAGGTCTCCGACCGTCCCAGCTTCGAGTCCAGGCACAGGGGGTTCGCCATCCGTGCGCCGAGCTGGTCGGCCACCACCACGATCGGCGCCAGCCCGTCGTGCTCCCGCGCGAACGCGTCCAGACGCTCGGTGAGCCGGCCGGCGTCGAACCAGTCACGCGGCGAACCCGGCTGCCCGGCGAGCAGCACGACGACCGGCAGCCGCGGGCGGGGCGTCGCCGCGTACGCGGGCGGCAGGTAGATCCACGCCGGACGCGCCCTGAACGCGCCGGGGATCTCCGCCTCCGACACCGTGCCCTTCTCCGGAAGATCCGCGGGCTTCCGCCAGACGTCCGCGAGCTTGCCGCCCGCGGGCACCTCGACCACGCTGGACGCCGGCTTCGCTGCCTCGTCGAGGGCGACCCGGTTGTTCGTGAAGAGCTCGAGCACCGCGCGCGACGTGGGATACAGGCCGAAGTACGAGTTCGCCGCGGTGATCGCGCTCGTCAGCACGACCAGCACCAGCACCACGCTCAGCACCCGCCAAGGCCACCGCCCGGCACGCAGCCGCGCGACCGCCAGGCAGGCCGCGACCAGCGTCGCGCCCGCCCACACCGCCAGGATCCGCGGCAGCGGCTCCGGCCACGGTTTCCACACGTGCTCGACCACGAACGTCAGCCCGGCCACGACCACCGCACACGCCAGCACCACCGCCGGGACGACTCGGGTCCACCAGGTCCGGCCCCTGCGGACCGCCAGCGTGATCAACGCGATCACGCCTGCAACCGCCGCGACGATCGGGATCGGGCCGTTGATCAGCGACAGGTCCAGTGGGTTGAGCATGCGTTCCGTTCGTCAGCGACTCTCCGCGTTCACGCCGGAGATCAACGTCCTCAGTGGACTCCACGGACCGAACCCGTCAATTCGAGCACGCCCGCGCGATCACCGCTTCCTCAAGCGTACTCAGGACGGGCGACAGGCGCGCCTGGCAAGCAGAACCCGCCGGTCGGCTGGTCCGAACCAGCCGACCGGCGGGCATGCACCGCCGCTCCGTCCCAATCGGACGTTGCCCAGATCTCTTCGTCGTCGCTGCTCGAACTCGCGCAGGACTACCAGCGATGCGCGACGTCGACGACCAAGCGCGACCCAGCGCCGGGTCCGTCGAGCAGCAGCACGCGGAACGGCAGCCGCGCGCGAACCCCAAGCCCGATCGTCGTCTGCCCCTCGAACTGCCCGGCCCACGCAACGTGGCGGAACGTGCTGTACGCGCTGACATCGGCGAGTTCGCCGTTCGGCAAGAAGATCGCGTCAGTAGCAATCGTCGGCACCTTCGCCACGACCTCCAACCTCGCACCGCCGCGCACAGGAACGAGCTCACCCGACCCGTCCTTGCGGATCTCGTCGACATAGCGCACGGAGTAGCCGCGCACATCGCCGTTCACGTCGAGGACGATCCGGTCGAAACAGTCGTGGCGGCCAGTGCGGATGCTGTACAGCTCGTCCGTGGAGCCAGGGCCCGCCTCCTTCGGCAGGGAACCCCAGGTGATCCCGCAGTACGGCGCACTAGCCCCCGCCGTGGCGGGCACCCCCAGCAGCACACCGAAAACCATCGCCACCAGAACCACAAGGGAACGCCTCATCACGGCCTCCTGACACGAACTATCGCTGCTCTGAATGACGCCTGACCTGCGCCCCGGTTGCCTGGCCATCCGCCGCACCGAGCCGTGCGGGCAACCGCGGGACGTGCTGGGGCCTCGAGCCTCCGACCTGTTCACGCCAAGGGACGACGTGGAAATGGGCGATACCGAGCTACCAGGTGTTGCCGTCGTTATGGCTTGCTGTTTCCAGTATGGGCGCGCAAACCTGCACGATGTCCGCCTCGTGCCGTTGTCCTGATGAATGATCAGGCGGTCAGCGAGGCAGATCTGGTGAAGATCCCGACCAGGACGGCGGTCGGCGGCCAGGCGGGTGGGGTGCGTCCGGCTCCTTCTCCGACGTCTCCTGTTCGGCCCGCTGCGGTCCCTTCGTCGGTACACCGTCATCCGTCAGCGGGACACCGGTGTTGTTCTCGCTTCGCGGAACCACATCGAGCCGGCGTACCGAACTCTGGATCGTCCGTGACGGCGCTGATCGGCTGAAGCACAACTTGCGCGTCGCCGCCGACAGACTGCCGCCCTCGACAGCCGTCACAAAGGCGCGCCTATTGCACAGTTCCATTGTTCTCACCGTTTCAGGTCCTTCCGCCTGGCCGCGACCAGCGAAGGCGGGCCGAGAGCCGCTCGCTCGCGGGCGGCGACGCAACGGGCCGGTTCGCCGTGCCGGGCGTTGATGCCGTCGTGCGGCGCACTCGGCATCGAGCCTGTGACAACGATCGCCCGAACAGTGCAAACGAGACAATCGGTCGGAGTGCGTAGATGCACGGCGCCGCTACGTACGCGGAGGCGGACATTCGTCAGGATCGGAAGCCGGCAGCCACCGAGTGAGCTGGGTCCGCGACGTCAGCTGGAGCTTGCGCAGGATCCGGCCCACGTGGGTCTCCGCGGTGCGCTGCGCCATGCCGAGTCTGTCAGCGACCTCGCTGTTCGTCAGCCCGTCCGCGACCAGTCTTGCTACTTGAAGCTCCCGGCCGGTCAGCGGAGTGTCGGCAGCTGCCCGCCCGGAGTGAGGCCGGGGCGTGTCGGCTCCGCGGTGGAGTGCCTGGGCGATGCCGTCCTCGTACCCGGCTCCTCGTTCGCAGGCCGACTCGTACTCGGATGCCCCCAGGTTGTCCTGGATCCGTTGCAGGTACCGGTCGTGCAGCCGGGCAGGCGGCGCGACGTCGAGGAGCGGACTCGCCCCGAGCCTGCCACGGGCACCCGCTGAGATGCCTGACAACTCCGCTGCCCACAGGTAGCTGCCGTTGTCAGCGGCCAGCCACGCCAGCTGCTCGACTATTCGTGCGGCACCTCGGAAGTCACCGAATCGGTGCGCGATCTGGAGGCCGCGCACGAGGTGTGTTTCCGCATGGCCGAGTTCTCCGGCACGCGCGAACGCAATCCCACTCGCGAGGAGCAGGTAGGTCTTGGCCCACAGGTCGTCATCTCTGCACGCTTCCGTGCGCAGAGCACGCTCGGCAGTCGCGATCGCCGCTGCGGTTGCTGGGCGACATCGTCGTGTTCAGCGGCGCGGATGACTCAGCCTCAACCCGATCCGAAGCGTGAAGGCTCCGTCTGTCCCGAGGCGAAACCACAGCGAAACCAAGCGAGTGCGGCCCTGAACATCGGCCCTGCAGACACAACCGGACTCAGAAGTCGTTGCAGCGCACCTGGTCGAACTCCAGGAATCCGGGCCGGCGCGTTGGTGCCGCGGGTTCAACCCGACACGTCCACCGGTACGGCGATCGGAGCCGGCCCGCGGTATGTGCCGTGATCGGCCTGTCGAACCCGGCGACGCGCGATCGACGCAGGGGTGAGAGCGACCGGCAGCATTGCCGCGGCCGACTGGCCAGAGGAAGGGAACGACAATGGGACCGACAACGGGTAGGACGCCAATCCGGCTCTACATGTCCATGTCCATCGACGGGTACATCGCCGGACCGGACGACCGGCCGGGCCAGGAACTCGGCCGCGATGGAGGGCGGCTGTTCAACTGGCTCGACGACCGGCAGTCCGAGGGGATCAACGGGCAGGTGTACGCCGAGGCCGCGGCCACCGGCGCCGTGATATCCGGACGGCGCACGTTCGAGCTGGCCGGCCGCTGGAACGGCGACCACCACGACGGCGTGCCGATCCACGTGCTCACCCACGACATCGACCCGGACGACGAGCCGCCGGGCAGCGCGAAGTTCTACACCGACGTCAACGCGTGTGCTGACGAGGCCAGGGAAGCGGCGGGAGATCGAGCGGTGCTGGTCCACGGCGCGGGTGCGGCGCAGGCGTTGCTGGCGGCCGGCCAGCTCGACGAGCTCGAACTGCACCTCATCCCGGTACTGCTGGATGAAGGACGGCGGCTGTTCGAGCCGACCGGACTCGGCCACGTCGAACTGGAGCCCGTTCGTCGGCTCGAAGGCCGCGGCGTCACGCATCTGCGTTATCGCGTCATCCACCGTTGAGGGAAACGGCCATGAGCGCATTTCCGGCAGCCGGAACGAACATCGCGCGCAGGGTCACGGCAGCCAGCCCGGGCGGACCAGACCGGCTTCATGGGCGAAGACCACGAGCTGAGGTGGTGAGCGGATTCGTGCGGCACCGGCTGGTCGCACCCGTGATGACACCGAGTGCGGAGAACTCCTGGATCGGTCCCCTCCGATTCGATCGGGTGAGATCGCCAAGGCGTACTTCACAACGGGCACATACGATTCCGTTGTCCGCCATCGAGGCATCGACTTCGGGACGAGTCGTGATCGACCTTTCCGCGCGTGCCGATCCCCGTTCCGTGAGAGACCTCTGACACGCTGGTCAGCCGGTGCTTCCGATCAGGACAGCGCGTCGATCGGCGCGACCGCCACCAGCTTCTCCACGGCGCGGGCGAGCTTTCCGTCGAGCGTGACCAACGCGTCGGCGTGGAGCTGGGTCAGGGCGACGTACTCGGCGGCCAGGGTGTCGGGCCACCCGAGCTGGTCGGCGACCTTCCAGGCGACGGCCTGAAGGACGCGGTCGCCGAGCAGCCGGATCCGCAGTCCGCGCAGGTAATCGAGCCGTCGCTCGGCGTCCTTCTTGGTCATCTCACCGCGCCGCACCTCTTGGTAGAGCAGCGACAGCGTCTGCGAGCGGAGGAGCGTCGGAGCCAGGATCTGGTGTCCCGCGCCGATCACGGCCTGGTCGTGAGCCAGACGGATGGCCACGTCCGAGCCGATCACGTACTTGGTCATGAAGATCCACTTCTCTTCGTCGCGCGACCGGTCAGGCCGTGTCAGCTGCCGCCGCGAGGAGCCGGGCGAGCTCGGCCGGCTTGGTGTGCGTGGGCCAGTGGCCGGAGTCGATGTCGACGAAGTCGACGTCTTTGGCCTTGGCGAGCTCGGGCACGTCGCCCGCGTTGATCCAGTCCTTGGCCTGGGCGGGGCTGAACTCGGGGCAGATGACCACGACCGGGACGTCGAAGCGTTGCTCGTCGGTCAGCCGGACGACGCCCGTGGCGACACCGCTGGGAACGGGGATCGCGGAGGCGGCGAACATGCGCTTCGCTTCCTCGTCGAGGTCGGCCGAGTCCGGTCCTTCGAACGGTGCCCAGCCGGGGAAGGGCATGACACCGTCCGCCAGTTCGAAGAAGTCGGCGTAGGGACTCCCGTCGGAGGCTGGGAAGCCGCCGATGAGGACGACCTTGGAGACCTTGTCCGGACGCGCGTCCGCGGCCAGCCACGCCAGGGAGCAGGCGGCCGAGTGCCCGACCACCACGGGCTTGCCGGAGGCCGCGTCCACGGCGGTGAGCACGGCCGCCACCTGGTCGTCGAGCGTGGCGGTGGCGGACCCGTCGCCCTGGCCGGGCAGGGTCAGCGGCACGGGGCGGTGGCCGAGCGACCGGAGCGTGGACGCGACGTCGTCCCAGGCGGATCCGTCGAGCCACAGGCCGGCGATGAGCAGGACGTCCATGATCAATAACCCCTTTTTTCGCGCGGTCAGGTACGTCGACACGTCACGCTAGAGCCAATTCCGGACGATCTGCTTCCGGTTCATCGGGATGATCGCCTAGCCTGCCCGAGTGCCGAGTGACCTCAGCCCCACAGCCAGGGCACTGCGCGCGCTGGAGATCCTCCAGGCGCGTCCCGGCACGACGGCCGACGAGCTCGCCGAGCGACTGGGCGTCACGGAACGCGCCGCCCGCCGCTACGTCGGGATCCTGCGAGAGGCGGGCATCCAGGTCGAGTCGTACCGAGGACCGCATGGCGGGTACCGACTCCGGCGCGGAACGCGGTTGCCGCCGATCGTGTTCACTCAGGCCGAGGCGCTGGGCCTGGTCATGGCGGTGCTCGACGGCCAGCCTGCCGCCACCGAAGCCGACGACCCGGTCGGCGCGGCCCTCGGCAAGGTCATCCAGGCGCTGCCGGAGAACGTCGGCAGACAGGCGGCCGTCCTGCGCGAGCACGCCAAAGCCGCGCCCGACCGGCACTCCGCTCACCCTGATCCCGCGATCACCAGCGCACTCGTCGCCGCCGTCGCGGCCAGGCAGCGCGTGTTGATCGCGTACCAGAGTGAGCGCGGCAACGCGTGGAAGACCGAGGTGGACCCGTGGGCGGTCGTGGTCCGCCACGGGCGCTGGTACCTGTTGTGTCATTCCCATCGGGCGGACGCGATTCGCACCTACCGGATCGACCGGATTCGCACGGTCGGACAGACCGCGCACGAGTTCGTGCCACCCGACGACCTCGACCCGGTCGCGGCGCTGGAGGAGAACCTGGGCACCGGCTGGGAGTTCCCCACCCGCGTCGTGTTCGACGCTCCTCTGGCCGAGGTCGCACCGTGGATCCGGCCTCCCATGGGACGGCTTCACCCATTGGGGGACGGGTGCGTGCTCGTCGGCAGCACCAGCAATCCGGCGATGTACGCACAGGAGTGGTTGGCGACCGTGCCGTTCGCCTTCCGCGTCGAGGGCGGAGACGAACTGCGTGCCGCGGTCGAAGCCGTCGCGACGCGCTTTGCCGCGGCCTTGGTCAAGAATTGACGACCATCCTGTTGCGGGATGCGACATTCGTGGCTCATGCGGGTGGATTTGGCCCACTGCCCGACTGTGACCTGCGGTGGTCCACCGCACTCCTCGCCGCCGTGCACAGCGTCGTCCAGCCACAGTGACCGGTGCTCGTCCTCGCGGCCGTGGAAGCTCGAGGAGGACTTGCTCGTCTAGGACACCGACAGGATCTTCGTGTTCCACCACAGGTCGAGGGTGTCGAGGGCGTTGAGGTCGCCCTGCTTCTTCACCACGCCGATGGTGAGGGTGCGGCTGTCGACCCACCAGACCTGGGCGTAGCTGTCGGCCAGGAAGCACGTGACGAACTCGCCGGGCAGCGGGCCTGAGGTGTCGCGGTAGTACGGCGCATAGTGGATCGGGTCGGACTTGGGGCGGCACCCGCCGCGCTCGTCCATCCGCGGGATGCCGCGGCTGGTCACCAGCATCTGGAAGAACGCGTCCTGGGTGGCGCGATCGGCGAACAGCCGGAACTGGGCCTCGTCCGGTTGCTGGTCCCGGGGGTCCCACGAGTGCCCGCAGCGGACGGCGGCGACCGCACCGCCGTCGGCGGTGATGGCCGAGCACCCGACGTTCTTGTAGACGTCCGGCAGGGCGGCCAGCAACGCGTCGACCTGTGGGGACTGCGTCGTGGTGGTGGCCGTGGAGGTGGTGGTCGTGGTGATGCTGGTCGTGGTGCTGGACCACGCCGATTCGCGCGTCTTGTCGAGGTTGCCGACGTACACCACCGCCGCGACGATCAGCGCCACCACCACGAGAGTGGCGCCGATGAGGACGACCCGCTCGGCCCGAGAGGTGCGATCGGGCTGAGGGCGGGTGTGCAGCACGGTTCGAAGCTCGGTCGTGGTGCGTTCGAAGGCGGGCGGGACCGGGGTGGCCACGGCCTGGGCCGCCGCCCGCGCGAACTCGCCCGCGGTGGCGTAGCGGTCGGCCGGGTTCTTGGCCATGCCCTTCGCGATCACGTCGTCCAACGCGACCGGAACCGCCGGGTTCAGCGCGGAAGCCCTGGGCGGCGGGTCGTTCAGGTGTGCCCAGATCTGGGCGGCGGTGCTGTCCGCCGTGAACGGACGCCGGCCGGCCACGCACGAGAACAGGACGCAGGCCAGGGCATAGACGTCCGCGCGACTGTCCACCGCACGGCCTTCGAAGCGTTCCGGGGCCATGTAGTCGAGGGTGCCGACGACCGAGCCGGACGCCGTCAGGCTCGTCGCGGACGGCGAGACGCTGCGGGCGATGCCGAAGTCCACCAGGTACACGAAGTCGCCGGAGGTCACCAGGATGTTCGACGGCTTCACGTCGCGGTGCACGAGCCCGTCGGCGTGCGCGGCGTCCAGAGCGCTCGCCACCTGCTCGACGATGCGCACGGCCCGTGCCGGCTCCACGGTTCCCTCGCGGAGGATGTCCGAGAGGTCGCGACCCTCCACGAGCCGCATGTCGAGGTAGAGCCGGCCGTCGATCTCGCCGTACGCGTGGATGGGGATGACATGCGGCTCACGCAGCCGCGCGACGATCTGCGCCTCGCGGCGGAAGCGGGCGCGGTAGTCCGCGTCGTCGTGGATGCCGGGCGACAGCCTCTTGAGCGCCACGAGACGGTCGTGCGCCGTGTCGTACGCCCGATGCACCTCGCCCATCCCGCCGCGACCGAGCAGTTGCTCGATCCGGTACGGCCCGAACGTCTCTTCCGTCATCGTCCTCGTGCCCCGAGCGCCATGTCCGTCCGAGTCGACGCGCGCCGACCGCTGCAGGTTCCGCCTCTCGCAGCCTACAAACCTTCCCGGACGGCCCGAATCGTCCGGCTGGTCCCTTGAAACCAGCCGGGCGATCAGGGGGCAGGAGCCACGAGGCGAGCGGGATGTCGCCTCCGACGCCCCACTGGGTCATGCTGATCCCACGCACGTACCAGTTGCCCTCGGACGGACGCCACACGGTCAGATCCGTTGTGCTGTCACCGTTGTAGTCGCCTTCCTGGCCCCACTGGGTGAAGCGCGAGAACAGCAGCCGGTTCGGCGAGCCAGGGCCGGGGGTTGCCGACGACGTTCGGCGTCGCGTTGCGCACGATCGCGTCGTGCACCCGAGAGGGCCGCCGGGTGCCGGGCGAGGTACAGCGCCGCCACGCCGGCCACGTGCGGGGTGGCCATCGAGGTGCCGCTGATGTCTGTGGCGTTCACGGTCAGGGCCCCGCGACCCTGGCCGGCGAGGTCGAGCAGGCGTCCGCGTTGGAGTTGCCCGACGCCACCGCGTAGGTGACGCCCGACGCGATCGAGTTGCGGATCGCGGTGTCCAGCGGGTCGAACGCGCCACGGTCCTGGATCATGGAAGGACTGGACGAAGCGGTGTGAACGTTTAGGTATCGCAAATGTGTTCAGGAGCCCGCGCTTCCAATTTGCTCCCAATGCAACACAAACGGCCCGCCGATGAAATCGTCGACAGGCTGTCTGACTGGGTAAAACACGCTGTGGGCGATACTGGGATCGAACCAGTGACTCTTCGGTGTGAACGGCACCGGCTACGTCCCAGAAGGACAACTGGAGCCCAGATGTGGTGCCATGAATTGGGCATTCGTGTCGAGCTGTCTTGGCATGTCTCAGTGGAACCATCCTGACGCTTGCCATCCTGGCTACCAGCTTGGGTACAGGAGCTGTGCTCCGGCCTCGATCGTGCGAACGCGATTGGTCCAGCCGACCAGGGGTTGGCGTGGCGGCGTCAGGTCACAATGGACCACGAACTCATAGCCTCGCTCCACGATGTTGGCCGCGACAGCCGTGTCGGGCCGACGTGCAGGCAGAGCCTCCCAATCTGGCGTTGCTTCTGGGCTACTCCACGCTGAAATTCGATCGTCCGAATATCGTGATCAAGCTCCAGCATATGGTGCTAGATGAAGGTTCAGTGCCTGGTGCGGCCTATTCTGATCCAATTTCTGCTACACGGCAGAGGTGGCAGCATAGGATCTTAGGACGTCTGCGCTGGGCCCTGTCGTCATCCAATCGGACTAGCAGGATGTGGGTTCGGGATGTCCTCGTAACCGGCAGGGGAATCGTGACGATACGACCGTATACAGGCTTCGAGGGGTGGTGTCCGGTGGCGGACCAGTGGGACTTCTTCGTCTCGTACACCGCGACGGACCGTGCGTGGGCTGAGTGGGTCGCCTGGGAGTTGGAGGAAGCCGGGCACCAAGTCCTGATTCAAGCGTGGGACATGGTGCCAGGCAGCAACTGGGTCAACTTGATGCACCAGGGCGTGCAGAACGCAGAGCGCACTATCGCATTGCTCTCCCTCACCTACCTGTCTTCGGTATACGGAACCTCGGAGTGGCAGGCAGCGTGGGGCGATGACCCACTGGCAGAAAAGCGCAAACTTCTAGTGTTCCGGGTGGAGGAGTGTGAGCGGCGAGGACTGCTGAAATCAGTAGTCTCGCAGGACCTGTTCGGCGTGCCTGAGGGAGTTGTCCGTCAGCGCTTGCACGAAGGGGTGAGGGCTGCGCAGACGGGACGGGTGAAACCTTCCGTGCCACCTGAGTTCCCAGGTAGGACACGAGCCGTTGTCACAGAACCGCGGTTTCCTGGCGCGTTGCCGACCATGTGGAACGTTCCTGCGCGAAACCCGAACTTCATCGGCCGCGACGAGTCGCTCACGAGCCTGCGTGACGTGGTGCGCTCGTCAGGAACGGTGGCGGTTCACTCGCTGCGAGGCATGGGCGGGGTTGGCAAGTCGCAGTTGGCTATCGAGTACGCGCACCGGTTTGCTAGTGACTTCGACCTAGTGTGGTGGATACCTTCAGAACAGCCCGCGCTCATTCCCGACCACCTGGCGAAGTTGGGCGCCGTTCTGGGAATTGCTGGCCAGAGCGACCTCGTGTCGATGGTGTCGGCGGTACATACCGCTTTACGTAGCCAGCGGCGCTGGCTGCTGATCTTCGATAACGCCGAGGCTCCAGAGACACTGCGTGAGTACTTACCCTCTGGCGCTGGGCAAGTGCTGATCACCACCCGGCGGGCTGGATTCGGTGCCTTAAGTGCTGAGCTGGATGTGGACGTGCTGGACCGTGCAGAGAGCATCGCGTTGCTGACCCGTCGGCTGCCTGCCATCGTTGAAGACCAAGCATGGGAGTTGGCTGAAGCGCTGAGCGATCTTCCTTTGGCACTCGAGCAAGCGTCGGCTTACATGAATACCAATGGGTTGCCCGTCGCGACGTACCTAACCATGCTTCGGACCCGGACCATCGAGATGATCGGTCGCGGCCGCGTGGTCGGTCGCGACCAGACACTGGCGACTCTGTGGGACATGTCCTTGACCGAGCTAGGTCGACATCACCCAGCAGCGCTGCAGTTGCTGGACCTACTCGCCCACCTGGCACCAGCCCCGGTGCCGTTGGATCTGTTCACTACCAACTCGCATGACCTGCCGACGCCATTGGCCGACATTGTCACCGACCCGATCGCCTTCACCGATGCGGTCGGTGCGTTAGCCGACCACTTCCTGATTCGGCGCACCACCAACGAGATGACGATCGTGCACCGGCTGCTCCAGCAGTCATTACGTGCCCGCCACTCTGCAAGCCGACCATGGGAAAGCGCTGAACACCCGAACACCGCGGTGCAGGAGCTTCTGGCAGCCGATCTGCCTGACGAGATTGAGACAATGCCGAGCAACTGGTTCCGTTGGAGAACCCTGTTGCCTCATGTGCTCGCCGTCTGCGAAGACCTCCGGGCAAGCTCCGCTAACGCGATCGGGTCCAGTGCATGGCTACTAGATCACGCCGCTACCTACCTTCGAGTTCACAGCCAGCCTGCCGACGCCAAACCGCTTTATGAGCGTGCTCTGGCGATCAACGAAGCCGTCTACGGACCCGATCACCCCAGCGTGGCGATTAACCTGAACAGCCTAGGCAACGCACTGCAAGATCTCGGTCAGCCTGCCGATGCTGTGCCTCTGCTTGAGCGTGCTCTGGCGATCAACGAAGCCGTCTACGGACCCAATCACCCCAGCGTGGCGACCAACCTGAACAGCCTAGGCAACGCACTGGCCGTCCTCGGTCAGCCTGCCGATGCTGTGCCTCTGCTTGAGCGTGCTCTGGCGATCAACGAAGCCGTCTACGGACCCGATCACCCCAGCGTGGCGATTAACCTGAACGACCTCGGCAACGCACTGCAAGATCTCGGTCAGCCTGCCGATGCTGTGCCTCTGCTCAAACGTGCCCTAGCCATTGACGAGGCCGCCTACGGGCCCAACCATCACGAAGTCGCCAGCAACCTGAACGACCTCGGCAACGTACTTTGTGACCTCGATCAGCCCGAGGACGCTAGACCGCTCTACGAACGCGCTTTGGCGATCGATGAGGCCACTTACGGGCCCAACCACTACGAAGTCGCCACTAACCTGAACAACCTCGGCAACGCACTGCATGCTCTCGGTCAGCCTGAGGACGCCAGGCCGCTCTATGAACGCGCTTTGGCGATCGATGAGGCCACTTACGGGCCCAACCACCCCAACGTTGCCTTCAACCTGATCGGGCTCGGAGGTGTACTACATGACCTCGGTCAGCCCGAGGATGCGGTGCCTTTGCTCGAACGCGCTGTGGCTGTTGATGAAGCCGCGTACGGGCTCAACCATCCCAAGGTTGCCAGCGACCTGGCCGCCCTCGCTGCTGTGCGAGTCGCCCTTGGTCAGTTTGAGGAGGCCAGGTTGCTCTACGAACGCGCTTTGGTGATCAACGAAGCCGCCTACGGATCCAATCACCCCGACGTTGCTATCAACCTGGTC